>DATAOG010000251.1:0-2020 GCA_036265855.1 Geminicoccaceae bacterium
CAGGCGCCGCGGAGGTTAAGTACTATGCCAAGGGGGTCGGCGAGGTCTCCGAGCGGGATCTGGTAACGCAGGAGCAGTTGGACCTGGAATCGGTCGACCATAACTCCTCGAAGCTGGTGCAAGCGATGGCGAGCTTCAACGCGAGCAATCCCGGAACGAGCACCCCATCGCCGGCTCAGACCACCAACGATTCAGGCCAGCAGCAGATGCTGGCGGCCCATGGGCAGGCTTGAGGCCCTGACGCGGGGGCAATCTGACGGCGGTCGGCGGACGGGTCACGCCTTCGTGGCCTGTCCGCCAATGCCTCGGTTGCGATGATGATCGAGCGGGACGCTGCACCTGACCCGGGCCTCGCCGGGCTCGTGATGCTGCTGCGGCTGCACGGGCTCGGCGCCGACGCCGGGCGCATCCGCCACCGGTTCGCGACCGGCCCGGCTATCGGCGTTGCCGACATGCTGCGTTGCGCCAAGGCGCTCGGCCTGAAGGGGCGCTGCCTGACGAGCAACTGGGGGCGCCTCGCCCGGACGCCGCTGCCGGCGTTGGCGGCGCGCCGCGACGGCGGCTTCTTCATCCTGGCCAAGGTCGCCGAGGGGCGCGCTTTGATCCAGGACCCGCTGGAGGGTCAGCCCCTGATCGTCGGCCGCGACGAGCTGGAGGCGGAGTGGGACGGGCGCCTCGTGCTGTTCGCCCGGCGCGCCAGCCTGCCCGATCTGGCGAGGCGCTTCGACGTCAGTTGGTTCCTCCAGGCGACGATCAAGTACCGCCGGCTGCTCGGCGAGGTGCTGATCGCCTCGCTCTTTCTGCAGATTCTTGCGCTGATCTCGCCATTGTTCTTCCAGGTCGTGATCGACAAGGTCCTGGTGCATCGCGGCCTGACCACGCTCGACGTTCTGGTGATCGGCCTGGTCACGGTCTCGATCTTCGAGGCCGTGCTCGGCGGCCTGCGCACCTATGTCTTTTCGCATACGACCAACCGCATCGACGTCGAGCTGGGCGCGCGTCTGTTCCGGCATCTGGTGGCGCTGCCGCTCGCGTACTTCGAGGCGCGCCGCGTCGGCGATTCGGTCGCCCGGGTGCGCGAGCTCGAGAACATCCGTAACTTTCTGACCGGCTCGGCGCTGACGCTCGTGGTCGACCTCGTGTTCACGGTCGTGTTTCTCGC
This sequence comes from Geminicoccaceae bacterium, assembly GCA_036265855.1. Taxonomy (GTDB): domain Bacteria; phylum Pseudomonadota; class Alphaproteobacteria; order Geminicoccales; family Geminicoccaceae; genus DATAOG01. Next base: position 1,163 of record DATAOG010000251.1, read on the forward strand.
GGTCATGTTCTACTACTCGCCGCTGCTGACCGGCGTGGTGATCGGGGCCTTCCCGTTTTACATCGGTCTCTCGGCCGGATTGACGCCCGTCTTCCGGCATCGGCTCGACGAGAAGTTCGCGCGCGGCGCCGAGAACCAGGCCTTCCTGGTCGAGGCCGTGACCGGCATCGAGACGCTCAAGGCGATGGCGGTCGAGCCCCAGATGCAGCGGCGCTGGGAGGAGCAGCTCGCCGCATACGTCCGGGCGAGTTTCCGGGTCGCGAACCTCGGTAACGTCGGGAGCCAGTCCGTTCAGCTGATCAGCAAGCTGGTCACAGCCGCGATCCTGTACTTTGGCGCGCGCCTGGCGATCGAGGGGAGCCTCAGCGTCGGTGAGCTGGTCGCGTTCAACATGCTCGCGAGCCGGGTCACCCAGCCCGTGCTGCGGCTCGCCCAGATCTGGCAGGACTTTCACCAGGCCCGGCTCTCGGTCGCGCGGCTCGGCGACATCCTCAACGCGCATCCCGAGCCTGCCTATAGCCCGAGCCGCGCCGTGCCGCCGCCGATCCGGGGCGAAGTGGTCTTCGAGCGGGTAGTCTTCCGCTATCGCGCCGACGGTCCGGTCGTGCTGCAGGACGTTGACCTCAGGATACCGGCCGGGCAGATCGTCGGCATCGTCGGCCGGTCGGGATCCGGTAAATCGACCGTCGCCAAGCTCGTCCAACGCCTCTACGTGCCCGAGCGCGGCCGTGTCCTGGTCGACGGCGTCGATCTCGCGCTGGTCGATCCAGCCTGGCTGCGGCGCCAGATCGGCGTCGTGCTGCAGGAGAACGTACTGTTCAGCGGCACAATCCGCGACAACATTGCCCTCGCTGACCC
>DATAOG010000252.1:0-5810 GCA_036265855.1 Geminicoccaceae bacterium
GGTCGCCTGCAGCCGGCGCTCGCGCAACCAGGCGAGCGCGCCGGCGAGCGCCAGTCCGAGCGCAAAGGCGACCGCCGCCGGCCGCCAGGCGAGTTGGTCGAGCAGAACGAGAGCGAGCAGGATCAGGCTGGCCGGCAGCGCCAGCCACACCGTTCGCGCCAGCAGCCGGACCGGCTGCATCAGCCAACCCCCCGGCCGGCGATTGCGGCGGTGGGCTCTGGGGCGTCGGCGGCCGACACGGGGTGAAGCTCCGGCGACTCGATGCGCAGATCACGGGCACGCGCGGTTCACACGCATATCTTGCTCAACCACCGGCAAAGTGCAAGCTGCGCGCGCATCCGTCGGTTGATCGACCGCGGTTTGGATTGACGGATGCCGCAGATTGCTATAGGAAAATAAACCTGAAGGACTGCTCGAGGAGCCACGATGCCGGCGCCTTTGCTCCGTCTTTACGACGGCTTCGCGCACACCTCGCCCGGCCTGCGCGGCACGGTGCGCGAACTCCAGGCCGTGCTGCGGCGCTATGACTGCCGGGTGACGATCGACGGCCTCTTCGACCTGGGCACCGAGCAGGCCGTCCGCAGCTTCCAGCGAGCCCAGGGCCTGCCGGCCGACGGCGTGGTCGGGCCCGCCACCTGGCAGGCATTGGACGCGCCGCAGCTGACGACCCCGCTGCACCACTTCACCACGACCTACCCGCTCGACGACCCGCTCCTGCTCGACGACCTGCACGCCGCCGCCCGCTATGGCGCCTCGATCGTCGCCGCCGCCACCGATTTCGGCCTGCCGCCCGCGATCATCGCGGCGCTCGGCTCGCGGGAGTCGCGCTGGGGGCTCGCGCTCACGCCCAAGGGGCCCGCCGGCACGAGCGACCTCGTGCCGCGGCCTTTCCTCAGGCCGCACCGTTCGGAGCCGCTGCCTTCCGACGGCCGGGGCTTCAGGCGCGGCCTGATGCAGATCGACTACGACGGCCACGAGTTCGCGCGTAGCGGCGACTGGCGGAGCCCGGACGCCAACCTCCGCTACGCCTGCGGCCTTCTCCAGACCGCCAAGGAGCAGCTGCGCCGCCGCACCGTCTTGCACGGCCAGGCGCTGCTCCGCGCCGCGCTCGCCGCCTACAACTGCGGCATCGGCAACGTGATGCGGGCGGTTCAGCACGGTTTCGACCTCGATTTCTACACGGCCGGCCGCGACTACGCCCGGAACACCCTCGACCGCGCCGGCTTCTTCGAGGCCCACGGCTGGGACTGAAGTCCGGCTGCCGGGAGTGCACGACCGCCAGGGCTCCGCCCGGGCAGCCGCTCGACAGGTCTGCGATCGAATCTGCCGCGGTTCCTCTCGCAGGTGAACGGTTTACCGGTTCTGGGTAAGCTCTGCTCTTCCGGAGCCGGGCGGAGGGGAAAAATGTGGGGATGCATTCGCGCTGCGGAACCGTGGTTCCGGCTGGTGGCCGGGCTGCTGGCCGGGCTGTCGCTGACCGCCTGCGGCGGGCTGCTGGGCTCGGACGTCGATCCGCCCGAAGTCAGCCTCGCCGGCCTGGGCTTCGGCGAGCCCGGGCTGTTCGAGCAGCAGCTCCGGGTCGACCTCCGTCTGCGCAATCCGAACAATTTCGACCTCGAGATCGACCGGGTGACCTTCAATCTCGAGCTCAACGACAAGCCGTTCGCCCACGGCCGCGCCAACGAGGGACTGGATCTGCCGGCGCTCGGCGAGACCGTGGTGCCGGTCACGATCAACGTGCCGACCAATGATCTGATCGATCGGGTGACCGAGCTCGGCACCGAGCACCGGCTCGACTACCGCCTGACCGGCGAGGCCGAGCTCGCGAGCCTGTTCTCGGCCCGGGTCCCGTTCCACAAGGAGGGCAAGCTCGCGCTGCCCAGGCTGCCTGGACTCGACCAGCCGAAACCCTAGCTCGTATCGCCCTGGTATCGGGGCGAGCTGTGCACGGTCGGCCGAGCGGCGCAGCCGAGATCGGCAGGTCCTTGCCTGAGCCGCTGCAAAGGCCAGACTGCGCGCCGGGCGCTCTCATCGAAGCGCTTCCTTAACGCGCGCCCGGCATCAATTGCGCGGGCAAGCCCCGGCCGCTGCCCGCCGCACAGGCGGTCAGCGATCGCGCATCGGGCGCACAACGGCAGAGAGCAGCGGTGAGCGGAGCGGAGCAGCAGCGTCAGATCGGCCGGGTGGTCTGCGTGTCCGGCTCCCAGGTGGTCGCGGTGATCGAGCCGGACGCGCCCGAGGCGGACGCCGGCTCGCGTCTGCACAAGGGCAGCCTGGTCAAGATGCGGATGCCGGAGATCACGATCTACGGCATCGTCAGCGGCCTCAGCATCCCGGTGCCGGCCCAGGCCTCGTCCGAGACCGAGGTCCGGCTCGCCGAGCTCGAGCTGATCGGCGAGGCGAGGTCGGCGGAGGCCGGCCAGCCGATCCGCTTCCGGCGCGGCATCTCGGCCTTTCCGGCGCTCGGCGATCCGGTGCTCGCGGTCGCAGAGGACGACCTCGCCTGCGTCTATGCGCCCTCGGCCAGCTCGACGGTCCGGATCGGGGCCGTCCATCTGAACCAGTCGCAGCCGGTGCTGATCTCGCCCGACGATCTGCTCGGCAAGCATTTCGCGATCCTCGGGACCACCGGCTGCGGCAAGTCCTGCGCCGTCACGCTGATCCTGCGCCGGATCCTGGAGAGCCATGCCAACGCGCACGTGCTGATGCTCGATCCGCACAACGAGTATGCGCGCGCCTTCGCCGACTACGCCGAGATCCTCGGCCCCGACACGCTGCAGCTGCCCTACTGGCTGCTCAACTCCGAGGAGATCGCCTCGGTCATCCTGGGCAGCAAGCCGCGCTCGGAGGACGGCGGCGCCGCGATCGCGACGCTCAACGAGCTGATCCCGATCGCCAAGAGCCTCCTGCAGCGCGACCGCTACCCCGGCCTGCACATCACGGTCGACACCCCGGTGCCCTACCGGCTGACCGACATCCACCAGCTGCTGGACGAGGCCATGGGGCGCCTGGACAAGCCCGACAGCCTGGCGCCGTACCGCTGGCTCAAGAGCCGGCTCGAGGTGCTGACCGCCGACTCGCGCTTTGCCTTCATGTTCGGCGGCATCTCGGTCCAGGACAACATGGTCAAGATCCTCTCGCGGCTGTTCCGGATTCCCGTGAACGGCAGGCCGGTCACGATCATCGACCTTTCGGGCGTGCCCTCGGAAGTCCTGAACGTGGTCGTCTCGGTGCTCTGCCGGATGAGCTTCGATTTCGCGCTCTGGAGCCGCGGCGCCCAGCCGCTGCTGCTGATCTGCGAGGAGGCGCACCGCTACGCGCCGGCCAACCCGGCGCTCGGTTTCGAGCCGACCAAGGAAGCGCTCGCCCGGATCGCCAAGGAGGGCCGCAAGTACGGCCTGTCGCTCGGGATCGTCAGCCAGCGGCCCTCGGAGCTGGCGCCGAGCATCCTGTCGCAATGCAATACCACCTTCGCGTTCCGGCTGACCGGGCTGCGCGATCAGGAGATCGTGCGCGGCCTGACGACCGACACCGCCTACGGGCTGCTCGACTTCCTGCCCTCGCTGGGCGACGCCGAAGCAATCGTCGCGGGCGAAGGCGTGGCGCTGCCGCTGCGCGTCCGTTTCGACCGCCTGCCGCCCGATCAGCAGCCGCACAGCGGCACCGCCTGCTTCTCGAGCTCCTGGCAGCAGGACGGCCAGGATGAGCGCTTCGTCGCCGAAACCGTGGAGCGCTGGCGACGGCAGCAGCGCTGACCGGGCGCGTGGTCGCGCCCGCGTCGGCCGCCGGCTCGGCGCGGGGCAGGTCCCCGCTATGGGCGCGGCACCAGCAGGCGCGGCCGCTCGAGCGCGCGTTTACGCGGCCGACCGGCCGGCGGGACCGGGGCGACCGTGCGCTCGACCCAGGGCGTCTGGCCGAACCAGGTGGTCAACCGGTCGACCGGCAGCGGCTGCGAGACGAAGAACCCCTGGCCGAGATCGCAGCCGAGGTCCTTGAGGATCGCCAGATGCTCGGCGGTCTCGACGCCCTCGGCGACCACGCTGAGGCCGAGATTGTGGGCGAGATCGATGGTCGAGCGCACGATCACGAGGTCGTTGTCGTTGTCGGTCATCTGGAGCACGAACGACTTGTCGATCTTGAGCTCGTGCAGCGGCAGCCGCTGCAGATGCGAGAGCGACGAATAGCCGGTGCCGAAATCATCGATCGACAGCCGGATCCCGAGATCGTGCAGGCGGAACAGGTTGCGCCGCGCGCCCTCGGGATCGTGCATGACCGCGGTCTCGGTCAGCTCGAGGGTGAGGCGGGCCGGATCGGCCTGCCATTTGGCCAGCAGCGCGGCGATCGTCTCCGGCAGCTTCTCGTCGTGCAGGCTGCGGGTCGAGAGGTTGACCGCGATGCTGATGTCGAGACCCGTCGCCTGCCAGAGCGCCAGCTGGCCGAGCGCGGCATCGAAGCTCCAGCGGGTGAACGGCTGGATCAACCCGGTCTTCTCGGCATGCGGGATGAACTCGTCGGGCAGGATCGGGCCCTGGTCCGGATGGCGCCAGCGGGCGAGCGCTTCGACGCTGTCGATCGTGCCTGCCAGCAGGTCGAGCTTGGGCTGGAACTCGAACGACAGCTCGCCGCCCTCGATCGCCTGACGGAGCGCGCCGGACAGCGTCAGGTGCCGGATCGTGTTGCGATCCTTGTCGCGGTCGTAGAGCTGGATCGGGCCGGCGCCTTTCTTGGCCGCATACATCGCGACATCCGCGCACTGCAGCAGGCGCGCCGGGTCATCGGCATGCTCCGGGAACAGCGCGATCCCGATGCTGACCCCGACCTCGAGGGTCAGGCCCTCGGTGACCTCGAACGGCCGCTGGACCGCGTCCACGATCCGTTCGGAGACGCCCCGGGCGCGCTCGAGATCGGAGGCGGCGGGCAGCAGGATCGCGAACTCGTCACCGCCGAGTCGCGCGATCGTGTCGCTGTCGCGGATGCAGTCGTGCAGGCGCCTCGCGAAATGGATCAGGAGCAGATCAACGACGTGGTGGCCGAGCGTGTCGTTGATCTCCTTGAAGCGGTCGAGGTCGAGCAGCAGCAGCGCGAGCGGCCTTGCCTCGCGGGTCGCGGCGCGCAACGCCTGGGCCAGGCGGTCGTGGAGCAGCACGCGATTGGGCAGCCCGGTCAGCGAATCGTGCACCGCTTGGTGGCGCAGCCGGTTCTCCTGCGCCTTGGCGGCGGTGATGTCGCGCACGATCGCGATCAGGAGCCGTTCGTTCTCGACCACGGTCGGGCGCAGCGAGACCTCGACCGGGAAGGCGGCGCCGTCCTGGCGTCGCGCCAGGCCCTCGAGGCGATCGCCGCGGCCGGCCAGCGCGGGCTCGAGCCGCCGGTATCGGGGCAGGTTCGGGAACAGCTGCAGGATATGGCGGCCGGTCAGGTCCGCAGGCCGGCAGCCGAACATGCGCAGCGCCGCCTCGTTGGCGGTGTCGATCCTGCCATCGGCGCGCACCGACAGGATGCCATCGAAGCTCTGCTGCACGATGTTGCGCATCAGCGCATCGAGCTTCTGCAGCTTCTGGGCGTGGACGAGCGCGAGCTCGGCCTGGCCGCGATCGACGATCCGCGCCAGCTCCGCCCCGTACCTCATCAGCAGCGAGTGGCTGGGCTGGGCGCCGACGGGGCGGGGCAGCATGGCGGGGTCGATCCGCTCCAGGGCGTTTCCTCAAGCCCGAAGCGTACAAAATCGGCGCACTTGGTTGACGAACCCGGCTGATGCGAAGCCGGCCGGAACGCCGATCAGGCTGCTCGCGGAAATGCGAGCGCTTGCC
>DATAOG010000253.1:0-4666 GCA_036265855.1 Geminicoccaceae bacterium
GCGGCGTGCGCCAAGCTCCGGTCGAACCGCGCCCGGCTCCCTCGCACAATGGCACATTGATGCGTCGAATCTGTCGCATAGGTTAAGTCTATGAAAAGGCGGCTCTTCGAGGAATAGCTTCGACCCGAAGCTTCGCCGCGATTTCTTGGGCTGGAGCCCCGAACCCGGCGGATTGGCTCGATTTTGGACCGAATCAATCGATCTCCAGCTGGCATCAACCGTCCTCCAGCTTCCGTTCATTTGTGCGACCGGTGCGCATACACAGTAGATCTCGCTCCAGAAGTGCGCACACGAGCGCACACTTTTGCGTCGGATCCAATTTTGTTGCAATCAGCCACGCGACCGACTATTGCCAGCTGGTCGCTGCCTGCCGCGACTTGACCGCTTTTGACATGAGCCAATGAGCGTCAGTCTTCCATCTGATCAGCAACGCCAGAGTTGCCGTTGCGTTTGTTTTGAGAGCGTTGGCCGGAACGGTCGGCGACAAAGCCTGGCGCCGACCAACGCAAGAGCGCTCGGCGCGCTCGGATTGAGGCGGCGTCCGGCGGTGGGGCTGGCGCCGGTGTCGGGCAATGGTAAGCTTCCGGACCGCCTGTGCGCCTGGAGCGCACCGGCGATGTCGGACCTTGTGAGTGAGATCGGAGGCAGGCGGTGCGGTTCGCCGAACATCCCAAGACCAGCCCATACCAGCAGGACCTGGACAAGAACCCGGCCAACCATGCGCCGCTGACCCCGATCAGCTTCCTCGAGCGGGCGGCCGACGTCTATCCGGGCCGGACCGCGGTGATCCACGGGTCCTGGCGGGCCGACTATGCCGAGCTGCGGCGGCGCTGCCGAAAGCTCGCCTCGGCGCTCGCGGCGCGCGGCGTCCGGCCGGGCGACACGGTCGCGGTCATGCTGCCGAACGTTCCGGCGATGCTCGATGCGCACTACGGCATCCCGATGGCCGGCGCCGTGATCAACGCGCTGAATGTCCGCCTCGAGGCCGAGACCATCGCCTACATCCTCGACCACGGCGAGGCCAAGGTGCTGCTGACCGACATCGAATACGCGCCGGTGATCAAGGCGGCGCTGGCGCAGGCTGAGCGGCGGCCGCTGGTGGTGGACGTCCTCGACGCCGAGTTCGAGGTCGCGGGCGAGCGCCTGGGCGAGGTCGCCTACGAGGAGCTGCTGGCAGAGGGCGATCCGGCGTTCGAGCCGCTCTATCCGGCCGACGAGTGGCAGGCGATCGCCCTTGGCTACACCTCCGGCACGACCGGCCGGCCCAAGGGCGTGGTGACCCATCATCGCGGCGCCTATCTGAACGCGATCGGCGACGTCCTGGTCTGGGACATGGGGCTCAATCCCGTCTACCTCTGGACGCTGCCGATGTTCCATTGCAACGGCTGGTGCTTCCCCTGGGCGGTCGCGTTGCAGGGCGGGACGCAGGTCTGCCTGCGCCGGGTCGAGCCGGCGGCGATCTACGCCGCGATCGCCGAGCACAAGGTGACGCATCTGTGCGGCGCGCCGGTGGTCATGGGCATGATCATCAACGCGACGCCCGAGCAGCGGCGGCCGTTCGCGCAGCGGGTCCATATGATGACCGCGGCCTCGGCGCCGCCGGCCGCGGTGCTGCAGGCGATGGCGGGGCTCAACATCAAGGTCACCCACGCCTACGGCCTGACCGAGGTCTACGGGCCCGCGACCGTCTGCGCCTGGCAGGAGGCCTGGGACCGGCTGCCCGAACCGGAGCAGGCGCGCTTGCAGGCCCGCCAAGGGGTCCGCTATCCGGTGCTCGAGGGGCTCGAGGTCATGGACCCAAAGAGCATGCGGCCGGTCGAGCGCGACGGCCGGACGATCGGCGAGGTCATGATGCGCGGCCACGACGTCATGAAGGGCTATCTCAAGAACGCCCGGGCGACCGACGACGCCTTCCGCGGCGGCTGGTTCCACACCGGCGACCTCGGCGTCATGCACCAGGACGGCTATATCGAGATCAAGGACCGCTCGAAAGACATCATCATCTCGGGCGGCGAAAACATCTCTTCAATCGAGATCGAGAGCGCGCTGTATCGCCATCCGGCAGTCCTGGAAGCCGCTGTGGTCGCCCGCCCGGACAACAAATGGGGAGAGACGCCCTGTGCTTTCGTGACCCTGAAGACTGGCGTGCAGGCTTCGGAACAGGAGCTGATCGAGCACTGCCGGTCGGTGCTCGCCCACTTCAAATGCCCGAAGACGGTGATCTTCTCGGAACTGCCGAAGACCTCGACGGGCAAGGTCCAGAAGAACCTGCTGCGAGACCAGGCGCGCAGCCTCTGATCACTTGGCTGCGCCCGGCCTTCTCGAGAGCGAACCGCCCGTGCCTGCCTACCCGAGCTCTGGGCGACTGTAGCGGTTGCGGGGCAACGCGGCCTGGTACGCCCGGCATCAGTGCTCGCGGACGACTTCCCAGACCGGGTTACGGACGCCGCGCGGCCAGCGCAGCCGGTACTCCGCGCCGTCATCGAACCAGACGCGGAACACGAACCGCTCGGTCGACCAGACCCCCTGCTCCGGGCCGTGCTCACGCTCGAGCTGGGCGATCAGAAACCTGAGGCTTGCGTGACTGAGCGACATGGCAGCCCTCGCACCCGGCCGGGGTCCGCTCGGCGGCGGCCTCCGCGGCCGCCATAGTCGCTCGATTCCGGTCAGGACGCAGCCGGCCGGAGCTGTATCAGGGTAAGGATTCAGTAAAGATCCTGCGGTCGGGGTCAGCCGGCCCTGGCCAGCAGAGCCCTGACGATCGCCGTCCATTCGTCGGGCAGGGCCTGCGTACAGACCGGCTGACCGGCACGGCGGTACCAGTAACCGGCATTGGCGAGGTCGCCCTCGACCCGATGCAGGTAGGCATGTACCCAGGCGGCGGCCGCGCCGTTCTCGGCCTGGGCCAGGCTGTGGCCGGCTGACCAGTCGCCGTTGGCCGCGTACCACATCGCCCGGAGCGGCGCGTCCAGATCGTCGGGCGGCGCCTTCGCCCGGAGCGAATCCCGGAACGCGTCGAAGGTCATCGGCAGCTTCAAGGGGTCGGATTCCCGGCTCGGAGGTCTATGTTACGATCACCCGTAGCACAGGATCGCCGGCCTGACGACCGGACAGCGGCGCCGTGGGTCGCGAGCCTAACGCAGCTCGGCGAGCGCGCCCGTCGCGCCGTACAGGAAGGCCCGGATATCGCTCGCCTGAATGGCCGAAAGCAAGCTCCGGCCGGACCCGACCGGACCGCCCGTGCCGAGGGCGATCACCCGGTCGCCAAGGAACCACGGCAGAGCCTCGGGCTGGACCGGCGGGGCCTGAACCTCGACCTGCACGCGCTCGGCCGATGCCGAGCCGGTCACGCGCGGTGTCGCTGCCGGGCCGCGGTAGCGGCCTGGCGTGACCACGACGCCGGCTTGCTCGGCGAGCGCGATGCCTTCGATCGGCCCACCGACCGCGACCGGCGGACCATCATAGACCGCGACCGGGGGTCCGGGGCGCGCGACCTGCACGAGCGCGAGGTTGCGCGCCTGGTCGGCGCGCGCGACCAGGCCGAGCACGCGGGTCCGATCGGCGGTCGCAACCCCGACGACGACGCTGCCCGCGACCAGCTCCGCCGTGGTCAGAACCAGATCGGAGCGGACGTAGACGGCGCTGCCGGCGCGCGCGCCGGCATCGACCCGGACGATGCTCGCGATCCGCGGGTCGGCGCCCGGCATGACCGCCGGGCCGGCCCCCGGGGCCGGCAACCGGCCGCCGCCCGCGTCGGCGAGGGGCTCGCCGGTGGCGGTCGCCTCCGCGACGACGCCTTCAGCGGGAGCGGGCGGGGTGCTCCGGTCGTCCAGATCGGCGGGCGGGACAGATGCGCCTGCGGGCCACGCCGGCCGGTGGCTCGCCGTGCGATCCGAGGCCGGCTCCGGCGGGGGCCCGGGGGACGGCCCGACCGGTGCGCTCGGGGCCGCCGCCGATCTCAGAGGCGCCTCGAGCTGGTCGATCGCGGCGCTGACGTTGTCGGGGCCGGGCGCGACCGGGGCCTCACGCAATGCCGCGACGACGACCGACAGCCCGAGCTGCGGCGGCTCGTTCTGCCAGTGCTCGAAATCCTGTCGGCTCACGCTGTTCGAGCTGTACTTCTCGTAGTCGCGATCGCGCGGATCGAGACCGTCCAGAATGTCGAACTGGCGCCGCTCGCGCTGATGGAGCTGGGTGCGCCACACGAGCCGGTTGGCCCGATCGATCAGCGCGACCGGAATCGTCGCTTCCTTGCCGGCGAGAATGGTCTGCCGCTCGAACTGGTAGGGTCGGTATACCGGCTGCTCGACCGAGCGCGGCGTGGCCGCGAGCGCGGACATGGCCTCGTCGACGTCGCGCTCGTGGCTGCCCTGACTGAAGCCGGAGATCACGCCCCCGACCAGCAGCCCCATCAAATCGAGCAGCGGATCGCCGACCCTCAGAATGCCTGGAGTCTTCTCGTCCGACGTGCGCTCCGCCTGGCGGAGCCTCAGCTGCGCGGCATCATAGTCGGGATTCCGCTCGCTCCGGGTTCCGCTCTCGTAGAGCGAGCGGACGGTCTCATGGCCGATGGGGCGCTGCCCGACCCGCTGATCCCGAGCCGGCTCGACGAGCAGCAGACAGGAAGCGCTGGCGATCGCCGGATCGGTCGGCTCATGGGCCTCGA
>DATAOG010000254.1:0-3405 GCA_036265855.1 Geminicoccaceae bacterium
GTTCCTCGAAACCCGGCGCTACGCGGCGCTCAAGGGCGCCACGACCGAGTTCAACAAGATGGAAGGGGTCACGCTCGATCCCCAGGACAAGAAGGTCTACCTCGCGATGTCCTACATCGAGAAGGCCATGACTCCGAACGACGGCGGGCCACGGGACGACATCCGGATCGCCGAGCTCAGGGCGGGCGGCACCTACGAGCTGGCGCTCGCAGAGGGCGTCCTCGACAGCGAGGGAAAGCCGATCGAGAGCGACTGGGTGGCGACGCGCATGGCCGGAGTGCCCGAGCTGATGGGGGTCGATCTTTCCGAGATGGACGCGCTCGGCAACAGCGCCGATCCGGACAAGGTCGCAAATCCCGACAACCTGTCGTTCTCGCCGGCCATGCGCACGCTGTTCATCGGCGAGGACAGCGGCATGCATGCCAACAACTTCGTCTGGGCGTTCAACGTCGACACGCGCAAGCTCGCGCGTATCCTGTCGGTGCCGATCGGCGCCGAGGCGACCGGCCTGCAGGTGGTCGACAACATCAACGGCCATAGCTACGTGATGAGCAATTACCAGCACGCCGGTGAGCGCATCGAGATCAAGGACGCGGCGCTCAAGGCCGAGGTGCAGACCCTGACCGACCGCTTCGTGGCCGCGATCGGCTACATCGGCGGCCTGCCGGGCGTCGGCGCCGGCCAGAAGGAATTCGCCGCCCGGTGATCGGTGGCCTCGGATCGCACGCGCCTCGACGGTCGCCGCTGCCGGGCTCGGGGCCTCAGGCCAGCGCCCGGCCCCGGTAATGGAACGTCAGGAGCCGCGGCCCCGCGACCAGATGGCCGGTCTCGAGCTCCGTGAGGTTGAGGCCGGCGCCCTCGATCAGACGGTCGATCGGCCGGTTCAAATGACAGCCGCCGGCGAGCCGGCGCCAGAGCGGCGTCAGCCGGTCCTGCCAGGCGCGCACGCCGACCTCGGGCGCCCGGCCGTGCTCGACGAACAGAAGTGAGCCGCCCGGGCGCAGCACCCGGCGGACCTCGGCGAGTGCCTGCGCCGGATCGCAGACGCTGCAGAGCGTCCAGGTCATCACCACGCTGTCGACGGAGCGCTCGTCGAGCGGCAGCTCTTCGGCCCGGCCCTCCCCGAGGCTGACCGGGAAGTGGACCCAGGCGGCCTGCGCCCGGGCCATCTTCAGCAGCTGCGGCGAGGGGTCGATGCCCCAAAGCCGCTCGAGGTCGCGGCGGTAGAAGGGCAGGTTGAGGCCGGAGCCGACCCCGATCTCGAGCACCTGGCCGGATGCCGCCGCCACCAGATCCGCCCGCAGCCGCCGAAGCGGCCTGCGGCGCATGCCGAAGTCGATCAGCCAGGGCAGGATCCGCCGCGCGTAGAGGCTCAACCCGAGGGCTCCAACCGCACGGCACCAGGTCCCAGGGATCACGGTGCCGCGCTCAATTCCGCTAGGGTATAGTCGATTTCGAAGGCGGACGCCGGGATCAGGCAGGTCGGAGGCGGCGGCATGGCGGAAATGACGGAGCTGTTCGGGCGGACCTGGTCGCGCACCGAGCTTGCCGAGCGTACCGGCGGTCTTGCCCAAGTGGCGGGCGTCGAGCTGCTCGAGCTCGCCGACGGCCCGGAGCGCGGCGTCCGGGTGCTCGAGTTCCGCACCGGCGCGGGCCTCACCTTCAAGGTCGCGCTCGAGCGCGGCTTCGATCTGTTGTCGGCGGACTATCGGGGCATCCCGATCGGCTGGCGCTCGCCGACCGGTCCGCGCCACCCGGCGCTCGCCTCGGTCGAGGACGGCCAGGGTTGGGGATTCCTGCGCTCGTTCACGGGCCTGCTCGCGACCTGCGGGCTCGACCATGCGCTCGCGCCTGCGACCTCGAGCGCCGCCGGCTACGGTTACCCGGGCATCGCCGAGCTCCGTTATCCGCTGCACGGCCGGATCTCCCAGATTCCGGCACGGCTGCTCGGCTACGGCGAGCATTGGCAAGGCGACCGCTGCACGCTCTATGCCGAGGCCGAGGTCGCGCAGATGGCGGTCTTCGGCGAGAACCTGGTGCTGACCCGGCGCTTCGAGGCGGCGCTCGGCGGCACCAGCATCAGCATGAGCGACCGGGTCGAGAACCGGGGCTTCCGTCCGACCCCGCACATGCTGCTCTACCACTACAATTTCGGCTTCCCGCTGCTCGACGAAGGCGCGGAGCTCCTCTTGCCGAGCCGCGCGGTCGCGCACGCGGTCCATAGGGACCTGCGCGCCCAAGGCACCGGCTACCGGATCCAGGGGCCGCCCAGGCCCGACTTCAGCGAGCAGGTCTACGAGCACGACGTCGTGGCCGGCGAGGGCGGCATGGCGCCTGCCGCGCTGATCAACCCGAAGCTCGGCGACGGCGGCTTCGGCATCCGGCTCGATTACGACCGGGCGGCGCTGCCCTGCCTGATCGAGTGGCAGTGCCTGCAGTCCGGCCTTTACGTGCTCGGGATCGAGCCCTCGACCAACCATGTCCAGGGGCGCGCGTTCGCCGAGCAGCGGGGCGAGCTGATCCGGCTCGAGCACGGCGAGGTTCGCGAGTACCGGACAGGGCTCAGCGTGCTCGACGGCGCCGAGGCGCTTGCGGGGGTCCGCCGCGAGATCAAAGCCTTGCAGCCGCCGCTCCCGGATTTCTCCCCGCCCACCGGCAGGTTCGAACAGCTTGGAGCCCGGAAGTGACCGAAGTCCGCTGCGTCGCGAACCCTCACGCGCTGGTCGGCGAGGGCCCGGTCTGGGACGACCGCCGGCAGGTGCTCTGGTGGATCGACGTCAAGGAGCCGCGGCTCTTCCGTTACGATCCGGCGACCGGCGAGAACCATACGTTCGCGATGCCCGAGCGGATCGGCTGCGTCGCGCTCCGCGAGGGCGGCGGCCTGATCGGCGCCTTCAAGACCGGCTTCAAGTGGATCGATCCGGACACGGGCGTCGTCACGCCGGTCGCCGATCCGGAGACTCACCTGCCCGACAACCGCTTCAACGATGGCAAGTGCGACCGCCGCGGCCGGCTGTTCGCCGGCACGATGGACGACGCCGAGGTCGACTGCACGGGCACGCTCTACCGTCTCGACCCTGACCTCAGCATCCACGTCCAGTGCACCGACGTGCACCTCTCGAACGGGCTCGGCTGGAGCCCGGACGACCGGCGGCTCTACTACACCGATTCGCTGCGCCGGACGATCTGGCTCTACGACTACGATCTTTCGACCGGCGAGGTCGACAACCGGCGCCCCTTCGCCCTGGTCGCCGAAGATGCCGGCATCCCCGATGGCCTCTGCGTCGATGCCGAGGGCTGCGTCTGGAGCGCGCACTGGGGCGGCTCCAGGCTGACCCGCTATGCGCCCGACGGCCGGATCGAGCGGGTCGTGCGCATGCCGGTGCCGCAGCCCGCCTGCTGCGC
>DATAOG010000255.1:0-2795 GCA_036265855.1 Geminicoccaceae bacterium
CGAGGTTGCGGCGCTGTTGCTGCGGCCGGCGGCTGCGCGCTCGCTGCTCGTGCTCGCGCATGGCGCGGGCGCAGGCATGCGGCATCGGTTCATGGCCCAGATCAGCGCGGCGCTGGCGGCTGTCGGGGTCGCGACCTTCCGCTACCAGTTCCCATACATGGAGGGGGGCGGCCGGCGACCGGACCCGCGCCCGACGCTGCTCGCGACCGTGCGGGCCGCGGTCGCGGCCGGGCGCGCGGCGGCGCCCGATCTGCCGCTTTTCGCCGGCGGCAAGTCGATGGGCGGGCGGATGACCTCGCTGGGGGCGGCCGAGGCGCCGCTCGAAGGCGTGCGCGGTCTCGTGTTCTTCGGGTTTCCGCTGCACCCGGCCGGCCGGCCGTCGGTCGAGCGGGGCGCCCATCTGGGTGCGGTCGGCGTGCCGATGCTGTTCCTCCAGGGCGAGCGCGACCAGCTCGCCGATCTCGGGCTGCTGCGGCCGGTCTGCGCCGGACTGGGCGCGCGTGCCACACTGCACGTCGTGCCGACCGCAGACCATTCGTTCCACGTCCTCAAGCGTGCCGGCCGGACCGATGGCGAGGTGATCGGCGAGCTCGCCGCGGCCACCGCGGCCTTCGCCGCGCGTCTGACCTGAATCCGATCGCTCCGGCGCCGGACCGGGCCGACGGCGGCTGGCCTCGGCGACGCCCGGCCTCTATACCCGATCGCGCAGCAGTTGTGCGCACGGCGCGCGGAGAAACTCGGGCTTCGGCGGGATTTGCGGGAAACCCTGATCATCCTCGCGGTTTTCGTCGCGTTCGCGGCGCTGTTCGTGCGCGTCCGCCTCGGCACGATCCTGGGCTTTCTGATCGGTGGCGCGGTGATCGGCCCGTCGGGCCTGGGCCTGATCCGGGAGCTCGAGGCGGTCCGACTGCTCGCCGAGCTCGGGGTCGTGTTCCTGTTGTTCAATCTCGGCCTCGAGCTCAAGATCGAGCGCCTGCGCCTGTTCGGCGCCCGGGTCTACGCGCTGGCGCTGACCCAGCTCCTGGTCACCGCCGCCGGGATCGCGCTGGTCGCCCGCGGCCTCGGCCTTTCCGGCAGCCAGGCGATCGTGGTCGGCGGCGCGCTCGCGCTGTCTTCGACCGCGGTGGTCCTGCGGGTCATCGCCGACCTCGGCCGCACGCTTGCCCAGCTCGGCCGGGTCGCGATCGCAATCCTGCTCGTCCAGGATCTCGCGGTCGGGCCGCTGCTGGTGCTGGTCGACGCGCTCGGCGGCAGCGCCGGTCCGCTCGGCAAGGCGCTCGCGATCGCGCTCGCCAAGGCGATCCTGGTCACGTTGGTCGTGGCGGTCGCCGCGCGTTATCTGCTGCGGCCGCTGCTCGGCTTCATCGCGGCGATCGACGCCGAGGAGGTGTTCACCGCGGCCGCGGTGCTGCTCGTGCTCGGCGCCAGCTTCGCGACCCAGCAGGCCGGCCTGTCGATGGCGCTCGGCGCGTTCGTTGCCGGCCTGATGGTCGCCGACACCGAGTACCGGCACCAGATTGCCGCCGACATCGGCCCGTTCCGCGGCCTGCTGCTAGGCCTGTTCTTCATGACCGTCGGCATGGCGGTCGATCTTGGCTTCACGGCCGGCCATCTCGGCACGATCGTGGCGCTCGCCGCCGGGATGCTCGCGGTCAAGGCGGCGCTGTTGTGCGTGCTGGCGCTCGCGCTCGGCTTCCCCGCACGCCTTGCGCTCCAGCTCGGCGCTCTGCTCGCCCAGGGCAGCGAGTTCGCCTTCGTCCTGCTCGGCCTCGCCGAGAGCAACCGCCTGCTCGACGGCGCGACCGTGCAGACGCTCACGCCCGCGGTCGTGCTGTCGATGGCCGCGACCGCGCTCGCCTCGGCGGCCGCCCGGCCGATCCTGGATCGTCTCGAAGGGCCGGCGCGCGCCTCGCTCGGCGAGCTCGGCAGCCGCACCAGCGAGTTCCACGACCACGTCGTGATCGCCGGCTTCGGTCAGGTGGGCATGGCGCTCGCCCGCCATCTGGTCGGGCTCGGCATGCCGGTCCTGGTGCTCGACTACGACCCCAAGCGCGTGCGCACCAGCCACCGGCTCCCGGTCTATTTCGGCAACGCCGCGCGCGCCGACGTGCTCCGCGCCGCAAGGGTCGGGCGGGCCCGGCTGATGATCGTGGCGCTGCCGACCCGCACCGGCGGCGAGCGGGTGGTCAGGCTGGCGCGCGCTCTCTATCCGCGGCTGCGCCTGCTCGCCCGGGTGCCCGACGAGCCGAGTGCGGTCGCGATGCGTGCCGCCGGCGCCGATGCCGTGGTCGTCGAAGGTCTGACCACCGCCCGCGATCTGGCCGAGCGCGCGGTCCTGCTCTATGAGCCAGAGGAAGCCGACCAGGCTTAGAGCCATCCGATCGCAGCTCGGACCGTGGGTCGTCCGCTCGATGGCGCCGGCGCCGCCGGAACCTCACGTTCGGCGGCACGTTCACGACCGGCGGGCTCGAGGCCGTCCCGGCTCAGACCGTCAGCAAGGGGGTGCCATGAAGCCCGTTGCAGCGGCCCAGCAGTTCACTTCGCGCCGCGGGCGTGGGCGTCAGCATGGCCGGGGCGGGTGTCGGCCCGGCCCGATGGGGCTCGAGCCACGATCACGCCGGACCCGGCTATGACCGCGCCGCGCATCGTGCTTGAGCGCGACGATACGATCGTCACGCTCACCCTCAACCGGCCTGACAAGCTAAACGCGATCGACGGCGCCACGCTCTATGCGCTCGAGGAGCTCCTGGGCCGGCTTGAGGCCGACCGGGATTGTCGCGCGGTAATCCTGACCG
>DATAOG010000256.1:0-5948 GCA_036265855.1 Geminicoccaceae bacterium
GGACGCCGGCATCGACGACGTCGCCTACCTGACCCAGCTCGGTCTGATCCGCGGCCATCTCGACGTCGGCATGCAACTCTACCGGCGGGGCGAGCACAAAGCGGCCGAGCCGCACATGAAGCACCCGATCCAGGAACTTTACGAGCCCCTGGAGCCCGCCCTTGAAAAGCGCGGCGCGCCCGCATTCGAGGACAAGCTCGAGGCGCTTGCGAAGCTCGTCCCAGAGGGCGCGCCGGTCGAGCAGGTCGAGGCCGCCTACCAGGACGCGCTGGGGGGCATCGGGGCCGCCGAGGCTGCGGTGCCGGCGGCCAGGCGCCTGGATCTCGCGATCCGCTTCAAGGTCATGGTCAACCTCGTGCGCACCGCGGCGGCGGAGTATGAGGCCGCCGTCGACAAGAAGGGCCACGTGGTGCAGCCGGTCGAATACCAGGACGCGTTCGGGTTCGTGCAAAGCGCCAGGGCGCTGCTCGATGCCACGCCGGCGGACGAGCGTGCCCGGGCGGCCGACGCGATCGCCAAGGCCAAGACGCAGTTCGAGGCGGTTGCCGGGCTCTGGCCGAGCCTAGTGCCGCCGGCCGAGTTCAAGGGTGACCCCTCGCAGCTGTTCGGCGCCGCCGCCTATATCGAGATCGCCGGCCTCCATGTCCGGTGAGGGCCGCGGGCGGCAACGCCAGCAGAGGGAACGCGCACTGCGATGATGCTCCGGATCGCGGATTTGCTCGATGCCGGAAGCCTGACAGCGCTCCAGGAAACGCTCGCCGATCCGGCCCTGTTCGCAGACGGCCGGGCGACCGCCGGCTGGCACGCGCACGCTGTCAAGCACAATCTCCAAGCTCAACGCGGCGGCATCGTCGACGGCGCGCTCGCGCAGATCGAGCGCGCGTTGCTCGCCCACGAGGTGTTCGTCGCCGCCGCCCGGCCGAAGGCGATCGCGCGCCTGCTGATCAGTCGCTACGAACCCGGGATGGCCTACGGCAGCCATGTCGACGACGCGCTGATGGGCGGCGTGCGCACCGACCTGTCGTTCACGCTGTTCCTGGCCGATCCCGAGAGCTACGAGGGCGGCGCGCTCGTGATCGACGACGCTTACGGCGAACGCGAGGTCAAGCTGCCGGCCGGTGAGCTCTTCCTCTATCCTTCGACCGCGCTGCACCGGGTCGCCCCGGTCAGCCAAGGCATCCGTCTGGCAGCGGTCGGCTGGGTGCGCAGCTTCGTCCGCGACCCGGGCCGGCGCGAGATCCTGTTCGATCTCGAGACGGCGCTGCGGGCCGTGTATGACAGGGATGGCAAGTCGCCGCTGTTCGACACGCTGGCCAAGACCCGGACCAATCTCTTGCGCCTGTGGGCGGACGACTAGGCGCACGCTCTTGCAGCACCCTGGCCGTCACGCCTGATCCAGCGAGAACGCGGGCCGGTTTCGCGGCGCGGTGGCGGCATTTCCCCTGGATGCCGTGCGCCGAAGGTGAGATACTGATCGGCATCAGGAGAGGCACAGCAGAAGGGTCTATGGACATGCGACGGCTCAACAACATGACGAAGCTGGCCACCGTCGCCATCGCGACTGCGGCGATCGTCGGCCTTGCCACGAGCGCCAGTGCCGGCGACAAGCGCCACGTCAAGATCGGCACCGAGGGCGCATATCCGCCCTTCAACGCGATCGACAGCAATGGTCAGCTGGTCGGCTTTGATATCGACATCGCCAAGGCACTGTGCGACGCGGCCAATTTCGAGTGCGAGTTCGTGGTGCAGGACTGGGACGGCATCATCCCTGGCCTGATCGCCAAGAAATACGACGCGATCGTCGCCTCGATGTCGATCACGGACCAGCGCAAGGAAGTGGTCGACTTTACCGAGAAGTACTATCAGACCCCGGCCCGGTTCGTCGCCGCCAAGGGCGCCGGCTTCGACATCTCGCCGGACGGGCTCGCGGGCAAGGTGGTGGGCGTGCAGCGGGCGACCACGCACGAGCGATTCCTGCGCGCCAAGTTCCCCAAGGCGGAGGTTCGCACCTACGCGACCCAGGACGAGGCGAATGCCGATCTGGTGTCCGGTCGCGTCGATCTGGTGATGGCGGATTCGGTGGCCCTGCTCGACGGCTTCCTGAAGACCGACCCCGGCAAGGACTTCGAGTTCGTCGGGCCCGGCTACAACGATCCGAAGATCCACGGCGAAGGCACCGGCATCG
Organism: Geminicoccaceae bacterium; assembly: GCA_036265855.1. GTDB lineage: Bacteria > Pseudomonadota > Alphaproteobacteria > Geminicoccales > Geminicoccaceae > DATAOG01. The sequence continues at coordinate 2,186 of DATAOG010000256.1, forward strand.
CGATCCGCAAAGGCGAGGATGACCTGCGCCAGGCGTTCAATGCCGCGATCGACAAGATTCGGGCCGACGGCACCTACAAGAAGATCAACGCCAAGTACTTCGACTTCGACGTCTATGGTCCGACTTCCTAGGAGGCGGCCTGCGGGCCGGCGTCCGCGCGCCTGATCAGCCGCGGGAAGGCAGGCGTGCTCGACTTCAAGGGCTACGAATGGGTGTTCTGGGAGGGCGCCAAGATCACCCTCCTGGTCGGCCTTTCGGCGGTGCCGGTGGCGCTGGTGCTGGGCCTGCTCGGCGCCTGGGGCAAGCTCGCCGGCAACCCGATCGCGCGCGCCATCGCCGGCATCTACACCACGATCGTGCGCGGCGTGCCGGAGCTCGTGCTGATCCTGCTGGTCTATTACGGCGTCACGATCCTGCTCCAGCAGCTGCTGAAGCTCGCGACCGGTGGCGACGTGACGGTCGACATCGACCCGTTCACCGCCGGCACGCTGACGCTCGGCGTGATTTACGGCGCATTCACGACCGAGGTGTTCCGCGGCGCCTTCCTGGCGCTGGATCGCGGTCAGACCGAGGCGGCGCGCGCGATCGGCATGAGCCGGACGCTCGCGTTCCGCCGCGTGATCCTGCCGCAGGTCTGGCGCTACGCGCTCCCAGGGCTGGGCAACGTCTGGCTGGTGCTGATCAAGGCCACCGCGCTGATGTCGGTGGTCCAGCTGCCCGAGCTGATGCGCATGGCGGATGTCGCGGCGCGGGCGGTCCGGATGCCGTTCACCTTCTATTTCGGCGCCTCGATCGTTTACCTGCTGATCACGATCGTCTCGCTCCAGGTGCTGCACCGGGCTGAGGCGCGGGCCAATCGGGGCATCCGGCGGGCCTGACGATGGACCTCGGGATCATCATCAACAATCTGCCGCGCTTTCTGAGCGGCGCCTGGATCACGCTGCAGCTGACCGGGCTCAGCGCGCTGATCGGCTTGATCCTGGCCGTGCCGGTGGCGCTCGCCCGGGTGTCGGCCAATCCGCTGCTGCGCTGGCCGGCGTTCGCCTACATGTTCTACTTCCGCGGCACGCCGCTGCTCGTCCAGATCTTCCTGGTCTACTACGGCAGCGGGCAGTTCGTGCCGCAGCTGCGCGCTCTCGGCCTCTGGGAGTTCTTCCGCGAGCCTTATTTCTGCGCGCTGCTGACCCTCACCCTGAACACCGCGGCCTACACCGCCGAGATCCTGCGCGGCGCGATCCGGGCGGTGCCGTACGGCGAGATCGAGGCGGCGCGGGCGCTTGGCATGTCGGGCGGCCTGCGCCTGCGCCGGATCGTCCTGCCCAAGGCTTTCCGACTCGCGCTCCCGGCCTACACCAACGAGGTCATCTTCCTGTTCCAGGCGACCTCGCTGGTCTCGATCATCACGATCATGGACCTGACCGGGGTGGGCCGGGTGGTGATCGCCGAGAACTTCCGCACCTTCGAGATCTGGATCTTCGTGGGCTTTTGCTACCTCGCGATGTCGTACGCGATCCTGTACGGCTTCCGGCGGCTGGAGTACCGCCTGTCCGGCCACCTGCGCGCCAGCCCGGTATTCGAGGCCGCGCCGGCCCGAGCCCCGCGCGTGCCCGAAGCCGCCGTCCCGAGCCCGGCCGCCAGCAGCGCGCTCGCGATCCGTTGAGCCTCCGCAGCCCGCTCAGACCGCCCGCGACGGACGGCGCCGGGTGATCACCGGCCCGCGGTCGAACAGGCCTTCCTGGTTGCCGAAGTAATCCCATCCGGGCCGGGTCCGGCGCGCGAACAGCTCGAGATAAGGCCCGGGCACGAGGCGCTCGATCCGCTCGTAGGTCTCCTCCGGCTTGCGTGAATGCTCTCGTCTGGGCGCGATCAGGAGCTTGCTGACGTCGCCCGCGCTGCGCTTGGGGTGGCCGCGCGTGGCGAGCAGGCAAGGCTCCGGGTTGGCGCGCGTCCAGAAGCCGAGGCCGGTGAAGAAGTCGCGCTCGGCGAGCAGCGGCCATTCCCGCGACAGCCGCGCTGCAGCCGACTTGTTGAGCTTGACCCAGTAGAAGCCGACCGTCTTGTAGGCAAAGCCCCAGGCCTCGATCACCTCGAGCGCGCGCGGCAGCAGCGGATCGGTCGCCCAGAGCAGCAGTACCGCGTCCGGCGCCGCCCATTTCGCCACCGGCATGGCCTTGATCTCATCCAGGCTCATGCAGTCGTAGTGCGCCTCGGCGCTACGCCCTTTGCCCTTGTCGGAATAGGTCGAGAAGCTCCAAGGCGGGTCGGCGTAGACCACCCGGTAGGCGCCGGCGCGGGGCGGTGTGGCCATGGGCCAGATTCGCCGCGCGCTCAGCGGGCGGGCAGCAGGCGTTCGGCGAGCCGCGCCCAGTAGCTGGCGCCGTAGGAGAGAGCCTCGTCGTTGAAGTTGTAGTCGGGATTGTGGACCATCGGCGCGGCTGGACCGCCGCCGTTACCGATGAAGACGTAAGCCCCCGGCCGCCGCTCGAGCATGAACGCGAAATCCTCCGCGCCCATGACCGGGGCCGGCGCGCGGTCGACCTGGTCGGCGCCGACGATCTCGGCGGCGGCGAGCGCGGCCTGTTCGGTCTCCGCCTCGGAATTGACGGTCGCCGGGTAGCCGCGCTCGTAGGTGCAGGCGACCTCCGCCCCGAGGGCTTGGCCGATGCCGCGCGCGATCTCGCCGACCCGCCGCTGGAGCAGATCGCGCATCTCGGGAGTGAACGAGCGCGCCGTGCCGCCCAGCATCGCGGTCCCGGGGATAACGTTGTCGGTGGTGCCGGCGTGAAACTGGGTGATCGAGACCACGGCGCGGTCGACCGGGTCGGCGTTGCGTGCGACGATCGTCTGCAGCGCGCTCACGATCTGGGCGCCGGCGACGATCGGGTCGCGCGCCAGATGCGGCATCGCGCCATGACCGCCGTCGCCCCTCAGGTGGATCTCGATCCGGTCGGCAGCCGCCATCACCGGGCCCGGGCGCATCGCGAACTGGCCGAGCGGCAGCCTTGGCCAGTTGTGCATGCCGAACACCCGCTCGGCCGGGAAGTGCTCGAACAGGCCCTCCTCGAGCATCACCCGGCCGCCGGCCTGCATCTCCTCGGCGGGCTGAAAGATGAAGTAGATCGTGCCGTCGAAGTTGCGGGTCTCGGCGAGATAACGGGCGGCGCCGAGCAGCATTGTGGTGTGCCCGTCGTGGCCGCAGGCGTGCATGCGGCCCGCGTGCCGCGAGGCGTAGGACAGGCCGGTCGCCTCCTCGATCGGCAGCGCATCCATGTCGGCGCGCAGCCCGATCGCGTGGCCGCCGGAGCCCGCCCGCAGCACGCCGACGACGCCGGTTGTGGCGATCCCGGTGTGGACCTCGTCGAACCCGAACGCGCGCAGCTTGTCAGCGACCAGGGCCGAGGTCCGCACCTCCTCGAACCCGAGCTCGGGATGGGCGTGCAGGTCACGGCGCCAGGCGGTCATCTCGTCCTGGAAGTCGCCGATCCGGTTGATGATCGCCATCGTGCTCCCCACCCGTCCTACCAGGAGAGCCAGCATACCGGGCCGAAAGCGTCTTGTCAGCCGGTCGCCTCGTCCGTGGCCTCGGCGTCAGGCGCCGCTGCCGTCGTAGATCTCGTCCAGCGACAGCTCGACGCCGATCGCCTGCAGCGGCACGAATGGCAGAGGCGGCGCGTAGAGGATCAGTCCCCAGCCGGCGCCCTCCCGGCTGAGCACTTCCACGAAGCGGCGCTGCTGGGTGACCAGAACATAGTGCTGCAGCGAC
>DATAOG010000257.1:0-1571 GCA_036265855.1 Geminicoccaceae bacterium
CGCGGCGCCACCGACGCCTTCAGCCAGGCGGCCGTGCTCGAGCTCTATGATCCCGACCGCTCGAGCGCGACCACCTATTACGGCCAGATCGGGAGCTGGAGCGCCTTTCAGCTCACGATGGTCGAGCGGGCCTCGGCGCTCGCGCAAAAACGCGGCGAGGGCCTCGTGATCCTGACCGGGACCGTGACCTCGCCGACCATGGTCCGGCAGATGCGGCAGCTGCAGGACCGCTTTCCGGCCCTTCGCTGGTACGTGCACGAGCCGGTCGGCCGGGCGCGCAGCGATGCGGCGACCCGCTCGGCGTTCGGCCGGCCGCTGGACGTCCGCTACCGGCTCGATCGCGCCGACATGGTCCTGGCGCTCGACGCCGACCCGCTGGGTCCGGGGCCGGCGCAGCTGGTCTACGCGCGGCAGTGGATCGAGCGCCGCCGGACCGCGATCGCGAGCGGGGATCTGCCGCGCCTGCACGTGATCGAGAGCACGCCGTCCTTGACCGGCGCCAAGGCGACCCGCCGCAGTCCGGCATCGAGCGGCGAGATCGTCAACTTCACGCTCGCGCTCGCGCAGCAGTTCGGCATCCGCCCGGCCGGCACGCCCGACCTGGCGCCGCCACGGCGCGCAGAGCTTGCCCAGGTCGCGCAGCAATTGAGAGAGGCCGGTGCCGCCGGCCTGGTCATGGCCGGGCCGCACCTGCCGCCAGAGGTCCAGGCGCTCGCCTTCGCGGTCAACGACCGGCTGGGCAGCCTCGGCCGGACGCTCGAGTTCTCCGAGCCGGTGCCGGCGATGCCCGATGGCGAGGACCGCTCGCTCGCCGGGCTCGCCGGCGCGATCGCCGCCGGATCGGTGGACACGCTGATCATCCTCGATGCCAATCCGGCCTACACGGCGCCCGCCGACCTCGGCTTTCCCGAGCTTTTGCGGCGGGTGGCGCTCAGCGTGCATGTCGGCCCCTACTTCGACGAGACCGCAGCGCTTTGCCACTGGCACGTGCCGCTGCTGCATCCGTTCGAGGCCTGGAGCGATGCCCGCGCGGTCGACGGCACCGCGAGCGTGCTCCAGCCGCTGCTGCGGCCGATGTTCGGCGGGCGTTCGATCCACGAGGTGCTGGCGGTCCTGGGCGGCGACCCGAACACCCAGCCTTACGACCTGGTCCGCGCGACCTGGCGGGACCTCCTGCCCGGCGGCGAGTTCGAATCCGCCTGGCGGAAGGTCCTCGAGGAGGGCTTCGCACCGGGCACGGCGGTCCCGGCGCGCGCGGTCCAGCTGGGCCAGATCACCGCGCCGGAGCCGATTGCGCCCAGCGAGGAGCTCGAGGCGGTGATCCGGCCCGACCCCGGCGTCTGGGACGGCCGCTTCGCCAACAACGCCTGGCTGCAGGAGCTGCCGAGGCCGTTCACAAAGCTGACCTGGGACAACGCGCTGCTGATCAGCCCGGCGCTCGCCGGCGCGCGCGGCCTCAAGAACGGCGATCTGGTCGAGGTGTTCGGCGGCGAGCGGCGCCTGCGGGCGCCGGTCTGGGTGCTGCCGGGGCAGGCCGAGCGCACGGTCACGCTGCTGCTCGGCTACGGCCG
>DATAOG010000258.1:0-2472 GCA_036265855.1 Geminicoccaceae bacterium
GGCGCCGAAGGGCCTTGATCTGATCGGTGAGGCTGGGCCCGCCGGCCTCGCCGATCAGGGGCAGCAGGCCATAGCCGAGCTCGAGCCTAAGCGGGTCCATGGCGAGCGCCGTGCTGACCGGCTCCTCGGCCGGCACGCCGACCGCGGCCTCCGCCTCGGCAGCGATCGCCCGCGCCTGCGCGCGGCGACCGAGATGCCAGGCGAGCCCACCACTGGTCCCCGACAGCAGCAGGAAAGGCAGGAACGGCAGGCCAGGCAGGATCGCGAGTAGCGCGAGCAGGCCGCTGGTCGTGGCGAGCGCGCGCGGGTGGGCGCTGAGCTGACCGAACAGGGCCCGGTCGGTGCGATCGCTGACGCCTGCCTTGGCGACCAGCAGGCCGGCTGCGGTCGACACCACCAGGGCTGGAATCTGCGAAACCAGGCCGTCGCCGACCGTCAGAAGGGTGTAGCTGTGGGCGGCCTGCGCGAAGCTCACGCCCATTTGGCCGACCCCGATGATCAGCCCGCCGACCAGATTGATGAACGTGATCAGGAGGCCCGCGATCGCATCACCGCGGACGAACTTGGCAGCACCGTCCATGGCGCCGTAGAAGCTGCTCTCCTCCTCGAGCTGGCGGCGCCGGCGCCTGGCCTCCTGCTCGTCGATCAGGCCGGCCGACAGGTCGGCGTCGATCGCCATCTGCTTGCCCGGCATCGCGTCCAGGGAGAAGCGCGCCGAGACCTCGGCGATCCGGCCCGAGCCCTTGGTGATGACCACGAAATTGACGATCACCAGGATCGCGAACACGATCAGGCCGATCACGAAGTTACCCTGCATGATGAAGCCGCCGAATGCCTCGATCACGCGTCCCGCAGCGGCCGGCCCCTCATGCCCGTTGGCGAGGATCAGCCGGGTCGACGCGAGATTGAGCGCAAGCCGGAGCATGGTCGCGATCAGCAGGACTGCCGGGAAAGAGCTGAACTCCAGCGGCCTGACGACGAACAGCGAGGTCAGTAGCACCAGGACCGAGAAGGTGATCGAGAGCGCCAGCAGAAGATCGAGCAGGAGGCGCGGCATCGGCAGAATCAGCGCGACCAGAATGCCGATCATGCCGAGGGCAAGGGCGATATCGCCCTGACGCAGGATCTGGCGGATGCGGCCGAGCAGATCGCCCGAAGCGAGGCTCAGATCGTGCGCCATCGGCGGGCTCCGGAGGCGCCTCAGGCGCGATCGGCGAGGGGATCGCCGAAGCCGCCGGCAGGCGGCGGGATCGGCACGCCCGCCTCGCCGTACTCACGGAGCTTGTTGCGCAGCGTGCGGATCGATATGCCGAGTATGGTCGCGGCATGCGTGCGGTTGCCGAGCGTGTGCTGCAGCGTCTCGAGGATCAGATCGCGCTCGACCGCGGCCACGGTCCGACCGACCAGGGCTGGCGCGCCGGCCGGCTCGGCCGACCGCCCCGGCCCGCTGCGCTGGAGCAGGATCGCCTCCGGACCGATCTCGTCGCCGGTCGCGAGCAGGACGGCCCGGTGGATGCAGTTCTCGAGTTCGCGCACATTGCCCTTCCAGGCATGCTGGCGCAGACGCGACTGCGCCGCCGCGCCGAGCGGCCGCGTCGGCAGACCGTTAGCCTGGGCGTATTTGCGGCCAAAGTGCTCGGCCAGTGGCCGGAGATCGGCGGAGCGCTCGCGCAAGGGCGGCAGATGCAGGTTGACCACGTTCAGCCGGAACAGCAGGTCCTCGCGGAAACGGCCGGTTGCGACCTCGGCCTCGAGGTCGCGGTTGCTGGTCGCGACCAGGCGGATGTCGACCTTGATCGGGCGACCGCCGCCAACCCGATCGATCTCGCGCTCCTGGACGGCGCGCAGCAGCTTGGCCTGCAGGCGAGTATCCATCTCGCTGATCTCATCCAGCAGCAGCGTGCCGCCGCTCGCCTCCTCGAATTTGCCGATGCGCCGGGCCGTGGCGCCGGTGAAGGCGCCCTTCTCATGGCCGAACAGCTCGGATTCCAGCAGGTTCTCGGGAATTGCGGCGCAGTTGACCGAGACGAAGGCGCTCTCGGCGCGGCGGCTGTGGCGATGGACGTAGCGGGCCAGCATCTCCTTGCCCGTGCCGCTCTCGCCGGTGATCAGCACGCTCGCGTCGGACGGCGCGATCTGGCGTGCCAGCCCGAGCAGTTCCTGCATGACCGGATCCTCGAAGATGAGCTCGCCGCGGTCATCGCCTACCGCCGCTAGGATCGCGGCGATCAGCTCGGGCTTAGGCGGTAGCGACAGGAACTCCCGGGCGCCCGCCCGGACAGCAGCGACCGCGGCGCGGGCGTCGGTGCGGACGCCATAGGCGATCATCCGGCACGAAGATCCGTTCCGCGGCCAGTGCCCGGATCAGGCCGCCGATGTCGGCCGCGACGTCGATCAGGATCAGATCGGCGCCCCGCCCGGCGCACAGCTCCTCCAGGCCGGCCGCGGGCGAGAGGACACGGCGAAGTGTCG
>DATAOG010000259.1:0-4203 GCA_036265855.1 Geminicoccaceae bacterium
AGGAGCGCGCGGCCGTGCTCGACAGCTACTTCGACGGCATCACGGTCGAACGGGTCGCCAAGGGCGGCGGCTGGTCTCGGATCGAGAGCCTGCCGCGGTTGTTTCCGGAGCTCGCCGACGGCGGTCGTTAGCCGGCCTTCAACGAGATCGGCGTTAGAGGTGCCTCACCGGTAGCCCCAGTCGCCCGAGCTCGGTCGGGCCGCGTGCCAGATGCCGGGGAGATGGGAATGACTGCGCAACCGATCTTCGCCACCCACGAGGTGCTGAACCAGCCGCCGCCGCTCGAGGACGTCAACCTCTACGAGCAGGACGCGGCGTTGCGCGAGGCCGTGGGGCGCGAGGGCGGCGCTTGGGGCGAGGCCCGGCTCGCCCGCTTCGGCGCCTGGCTCGGGCGGGCATCGACGCTTCGGCTCGGCGACCAGGCCAACCGCAATCCGCCGGTGTTGCACAGCCACGACCGCTTCGGCCACCGTATCGACGAGGTCGAGTTCCATCCCGCCTGGCACGAGCTGATGGGCCGGGCGATCGGCGAGCAGATCCACGCGCTCCCCTGGGCCGAGCCGCGCGCCGGCGCCCATGTCGTCCGGGCCGCCTCGGCTTACCTGCTCAACCAGGTCGAGAGCGGCGTCTGCTGTCCGCTCGCGATGACCTTCGCGGCGCTGCCCGCGCTGCGCGAGGCGCCAAGGATCGCCAAGGCGCTGGCGCCCAAGATCCTGTCGGCCGAGTACGACCCGACATCGCGCCCGGTCGAGCGCAAGCGGGGCGCGCTGATCGGCATGGCGATGACCGAAAAGCAGGGCGGCTCGGACCTGCGCGGCACCAGCACCCGGGCGGAGCCGGCCGGCGACGGCGGCTACCTGCTGACCGGCCACAAATGGTTCTGCTCGGCGCCCATGTCGGACGCGTTCCTGACGCTCGCGCAGACCACGGCCGGCCTCACCTGCTTCCTCGTGCCGCGCTGGCGTCCCGACGAGCAACGCAACGCGATCCACATCCAGCGCCTCAAGGACAAGCTCGGCAATCGCGCCAACGCCTCGGCGGAGATCGAGTACGCGGGGGCGGTGGCCGAGCTGATCGGGGCGCCCGGCCACGGCGTGAGCACGATCATCAAGATGGTCCACCATACCCGGCTGGACGCCGCGATCAGCGCCGCCGCGCTGATGCGCCAGGCGCTCGCCCAGGCGCTCCATCACGCTGCCCACCGCAGCGCCTTCCAGAAGCGCCTGATCGATCAGCCGCTGATGCGCGGGGTGCTTGCCGATCTCGCGCTCGAGGCCGAGGCGGCGCTGGTGCTGGCGATGCGGCTGGCGCGCGCCTTCGATGCCGCGCCGGGCGATCGGGCGGCGGCGAGCTTCGCTCGCCTGGCGACCGCAGTGACCAAGTTCTGGATCTGCAAGCGGGCGCCCGCGACGATTGCGGAGGCGCTCGAGTGTCTGGGCGGCAACGGGTACGTCGAGACCTCGATCCTGCCGCGGCTCTATCGCGAGGCGCCGGTCAACTCGATCTGGGAGGGGTCCGGCAACGTCGTGTGTCTGGATGCTCTGCGCACGCTGACCCGGGAGCCGGGCGCCCAGGACGTCTTCCTCGAGGAGATCGAGCGGGCGCGGGGCGCCGACCTCAGGCTGGACGCCTGGCTGGTCCGGTTGAAGAACTGCCTGCGCGAGCAGGCCGACGTCGAGGCGCAGGCGCGCCGGCTGGTCGAGCATCTGGCGCTGGCGCTGCAGGGGGCGCTGCTGGTCCAGCACGCGCCGTCGGTGGTCGCAGAGGCCTTTTGCGCATCCCGGCTCGCCGACGGCGGCGGCCGGCAATTCGGGGCGCTGCCGCGCGGGCTCGATCTGGCGGCGATCTGCGAGCGGGCGCGGCCTGATCTCGCCTGAGGCCGGCCCACCCGTCGAGGTCAGGCCGCAGACGAGGCTTCGCCACCGGTCACGGGCAGCTCGGCCGCGACCGTGGCGCGGATGAATTGGTCGAGCTCGGCGGGCTCGAGGGGGCGGCTGAACAGCAAGCCCTGAAGCTCGGCGCAGCCTTCCTGCCGCAGCCATGCGCTCTGCTCGTCGGTCTCGACGCCTTCGGCGCAGACCTCCACGCCGAGCACGCGGCCGAGCCCGAGGATCGCGTGGATCAGGGCGTCGGCTTGCTCGTTCCGACCGAGCGCCTTGGTCGAGGACCGCGCGATCTTGATCCGGTCGAACTTCTGCAGATAGCTGAGGCTCGAGTAGCCGGTGCCGAAATCGTCAATCGCGATCATGAGCCGGAGCTGCTTCAACCGGTCGAGGACGTCGCAGGCCATGCGGGTGTCCGCGAGCAGCGCGCTCTCGGTGATCTCGAGCTCGAGCCGCCCGGGTTCGAGGCCGGTCTGCTCGAGCGTCCGTTGGACCAGATCGACCAGGTCGGGATGGCGGAACTGGGCGGGCGACAGGTTGACCGAAACGCGGACCTGCGGCCAAGCGGCAGCGCGTGCGCAAGCCTCGCCCAGTACCCAAGCGCCGAGCGGCACCATCAGGCCGATCTCCTCGGCGATCGGCAGGAATTCCCGCGGCTCGACGACCCCGAGCGTCGGATGGCGCCAGCGCAGCAGGGCCTCGAAGCCGACCACGGTCTGGGTCCCGGTTGCGATCTGCGGCTGGTAGTGGAGCTCGAACTGGCCGGCGGCGAAGCCGCGCCAGAGCTCGGATTCGAACGCGGTCCGTTCGTGCAGCTCGGCGGCCATGGTCGGATCAAACCGGCGGCAGCCGTTCGGGCCGTCGGCCTTGGCCCAGCGCAGCGCGATGTCGGCGTGCTTCAAGAGATCGTCGGGCGTCGCGCCGTCGTCGGGGAGCAGCACGATGCCGACGCCGGCAGTAACGGTGAGCGTGCGGCCCTCGATCTCGAACGGCTGGGCCAACCCGCTCAAGAGCTCCCGGGCGAGGCCCTCGACCGCGCCCGCCCGCAGGTGGTGGGCCAGGATCGCGAACTCGTCGCCGCCGATCCGGGCGACCAGCCCGGTCTCGCCGACGCGGGCCCGCAGGCGCTCGCCGCAGCCTCGCACCAGCCGATCGCCGATCGCCGGGCCGAGCGTATCGTTGATCTCGCTGAATCGGTCGAGGTTGAGACAGAGGAGCGCCGCCGGTTCGCCATGGCGCGCGCGCGCCAGCGCCTGGCTCAGACGTTCGTGGAGCTCGCCCCGGTGCACAAGGCCGGTCAGCGGATCGTGTGCCGCGAGATGGCGGACCCGCGCCTCTGCGACCGCGGCGCGGGTGACGTCGGTGCCGATGCCGCGGAAGCCGGTCAGCCGCCCTGCCCCGTCGTGCACCGGCCAGCCGCTGATCTGGAAGTGCCGCTCGGCGCCCTGGGTATCGAGGACCCGGAACTCGAAGCTCTCGAACGGCCGGCCCCGGACCAGGTCCGCCCGGTGGCGGACCCAGCCCTCGTCGTAGATCAGGGGACCGCCCGGCCGCCAGGGCGCCCGCTCCCGGGCGAGTGCTGCCAGAAGCTCGGGCGCGTTCTCCGAGACCATGGTCAGGCGCTGGTCGGCGTCGATCTCCCAGGACCATTCCGACGAGCCGGCCAGATCGCGGTCGGGGGCCGGGGCCGCCGGATCGGCGGTGGCGCTCTCGGCGAGCCGGGTCTCGGCCTGGCGGCGGCGGCTCACCTCGGCGCCGAGCTCGCGCATCCGCCGGACCGCGAGGATACCGAAGGCGACCGACATGACCACCGGCAGAGCCCAGAGCTCGCCCAGCAGCCAGGCCCAGTCGTTGACCGACCACCGGGCGAGCAGCCCCGCGACGTCCACGAAGGCCGCGATCACCGCCGTACCGGCGATCAGCATCAGCACAGTCAGGAACTCGCTTCGCGCCGCCGGACTGCCGAAGAGCCGGAGCGCGCGCGGGCTGAGGTCGGGCCGCCGCCGAGAGCTGTTCATGTTGCGAGGCCGTGCCGAGAGGGATTCTCAGGCGCAGCAGTGTCCGCCACCCCGCTTAACAAAGGCTGTATGGCCGCGGGCCCTCGGGCGGCGCGGCATCCATCGTCGGCTGCTGAAGTTCGGATGACGTGATCGCGACGGTCTCAAATCGTCAGCGAACCCAACGGATGTCTCTTGGAACACTACCGGTGTGCGATGAAGCAGTAGCTGCCGGCTGTTCGAATTTGATAGCCGAACTCGGGTTCGCTCAACGCCGGCTGGTCGGCGAGCCAGCGCGCCATCAGGTTGACTTTCAGACCGCA
>DATAOG010000260.1:0-3633 GCA_036265855.1 Geminicoccaceae bacterium
TCGCCTGGCCGTCGGGCTATTAGCCCTTAGCCTGGTGCTGATGGTGCTGACCCTCCTCTTCGGGCCCGAAATCAAGGGCGCCCGCCGCTGGCTGCCGGTCGGCGGCCTGGTCGTGCAGCCGGGCGAGTTCATGAAGCCGGCGCTGGTGATCGTGGTCGCGGGTCTGCTGGCGCAGGCCGAAGGTCTGCGCAACGCGCTCCCCGGACTGCTCCTGACGGCAGTCGCGTTGATTCTGCTGCTCAGTCAGCCCGACGTCAGCATGGCGCTCATGGTCGCCTGCCTGGCCGGGCTGCAGCTGTTCCTTGCGGGCCTGCCCTGGCTGCTGGTGATCGGCGGGGCGGCGGCCGGGGGTCTCGGGCTGTGGCAAGCCTATCTGTTCTTCCCGCACGTCACTGCCCGCTTCAACAGCTTTCTCGATGCGAATGCCGGCGACCATTTCCAGGTCGGGTTGGCCTTGGACGCGATTCAGGGTGCCGCCTGGTTTGGCAGCGGCCCTGGCGAGGGCACGGTCAAATACGCGCTGCCCGATGCCCACAGCGATTTCGTGTTCGCCGTGATCGCCGAGGAGTACGGCCTGATCGCCTGCCTGGCACTGCTCGGGCTGTTCACCTTCGTGCTCTTGCGCGGGCTGCATCGGACCGAGCTGGTCACCGACCGTTTCGCGCTGCTTGGGGCGGCTGGCCTGCTCGCCCACTTCGGGCTGCAGGCGATCATCAACATTGGCGTCAATCTGCGGGTGGTGCCGGCGACCGGCATGACCCTGCCGTTCATCAGCTATGGCGGGTCCTCGCTCTGCGCCCTGGCGCTCGGCATGGGCATGTTTCTGGCGCTGACCCGGCGGCGGCCGGGCACGGAGCTGCCGATATGACCCGCCCGATCGTGATTGCCACCGGCGGCACCGGCGGACACATGTTTCCGGCGCTGGCGCTCGCCCGCGAGCTCCAGCAGCGCGGTCAGCAGGCGGTCCTGCTCTGCGATGCCCGGGGCGCCCGCTACCTCGGGCCCGATGTGGAGCATCATCTGATCCAGGCGGGCAGCCCATCGGGCCGCCCACTCCGGCGTCTGCAGAGCCTCGTTCAACTCGGCTTCGGACTCGCCCAGGCGGTGGCCCTGCTCCGGCGTCGGCGCCCGCCGGCGGTCGCGGCGTTCGGCGGCTACGCCTCGGTGCCGGTCGGGCTCGCTGCGAGGCTGCTCGGGATCCCGGTCCTGGTCCACGAGCAGAACGCGATCCTCGGCCGCGCCAACCGGCTGATCGCCCGCCGCGCCGCGGTGCTGGCGCTGAGCTTCACCAAGACCGAAGGCGCGGCGGCTGCGCGCGGGGCACGCACCGTGGTCACTGGCAATCCGGTCCGCGCCGACGTCGTGGCTCATCGTGACCAGCCATACATGCCGCCCGAGCCCGGCGGTCCGCTCGATCTGCTGGTGGTCGGCGGCAGCCAGGGTGCGCGGATCCTGAGCGAGGTGCTGCCGGCCGCGCTCAAAGTCCTGCCCGCGGCGGCGAGGGCGCGCATCCGCCTGACCCAGCAGTGCCGGCCGGAGGATCTGGAGCGGGTCGCCGCCGCTTACGCCGCCCTCGGCTTCACTGCCGAGCTCAGAAGCTTTTTCGATGATCTGCCGCAGCGCCTGGCGGACGCCCATCTCGTGATCTCCCGCTCCGGCGCCTCCAGCGTCGCCGAGCTCCTGGCGCTCGGGCGGCCGTCGCTGCTGGTGCCGTACCTGCTTGCCGCCGACGATCACCAGCGCGCCAATGCGGCCGCGCTGGCGGCGGCCGGGGCGGCTTGGCTGACCTGCGAGACCGAGCTCGACGGCGAGCGCCTGGCGGCAAAGCTCGGCGCCTGTCTCGCTCGGCCGCAACAGCTTTCCGAGATGGCGCGCCGGGCGCATGCGCTGGGCCGGCCGGATGCCGCCAAGGCACTCGCCGATGCGGCCCTCTCGCTGCTCTCGCCCCCGGTGGTGAATCTTCACAAGGAAGCACTGGCATGAGAACGCTGCCGATCGACGCGGGCGGCATTCACTTCGTCGGCATCGGCGGCATCGGTATGAGCGGGATCGCCGAGGTGCTGCACAACTTGGGCCACCGGGTGCAGGGCTCGGACCTGGTCGAGAACGCCAACGTCGAGCGCCTGCGCAAGCTCGGCATCAAGGTCGCGATCGGCCATCGGGCGGCCAATCTCGCCGACTGCGGCGTGGTCGTGGTTTCCTCCGCGGTTAAGGGCGACAATCCCGAGGTCGAGGCGGCGCGCGGAGCGCGGGTGCCGGTCGTGCGCCGGGCCGAGATGCTGGGCGAGCTGATGCGCCTTAAGTGGGCGATCGCCGTGGCGGGCACGCATGGCAAGACGACCACGACCTCGCTGATCGCGGCGCTGCTGGACACCGCCAAGCTCGATCCGACGGTGATCAACGGCGGCATCATCAACGCCTACGGCACCAACGCGCGCTCCGGCGAGGGCGACTGGATGGTGGTCGAGGCGGACGAATCCGACGGCAGCTTCGTCCGCCTGCCGGCGAGCCTCGCCGTGGTCACCAACATCGACCCCGAGCACATGGACTTCTACGGTGAGTTCGAGGCCGTGCGCCGGGCGTTCCAGAGCTTCGTCGAGAACATCCCGTTCTATGGCGCTGCCGTGCTCTGCATCGATCATCCGGAGGTCCAGGCGCTGTTCGGCAGGCTCACCGATCGTCGCCTGATCTCCTACGGCTTCTCGCCGCAGGCCGACGTACGGGCGCTCGAGCCCGTCTTCGACCGGCGCGGCGCCGAGTTCGATGTCGAGCTGCGCGACCGGATGAGCGGGCTGGTCAATCATCGGATCGAGCGCCTGCGCCTGGCGATGGTCGGTCGGCACAACGTCCAGAACGCGTGCGCCGCGATCGCGGTCGCGCGCGAACTCGGGATTGCCGACGACGTGCTCCGCCGGGCACTGGCCGGCTTCGGCGGGGTCAAGCGCCGCTTCACGCGAACCGGGAGCGCCGGCGGCGTCACGATGATCGATGATTACGGCCACCATCCGGTCGAGATTCGCGCGGTGCTCGAGACCGCCCGCCTGACGACGGACGGACGCGTCATCGCCGTCGTCCAGCCGCATCGCTATACGCGCCTGCGCGATCTGTTCGACGAGTTCTGCACCGCCTTCAACGGCGCCGACTGCGTGCTCGTGGCGCCGGTGTACGCCGCGGGCGAGACGCCGATCGCGGACATCGACCGGGACGCCCTGATCGGAGGCCTGCAGCGCCACGGCCATCGCGACGTGCGTCCGCTCGATGGCCCTGACCAGCTGGCACCCCTGGTCGCGAGCATCGCCAGGCCGGGCGACCTCGTGGTCTGCCTCGGCGCCGGCAGCATCACCACCTGGGCCAACGCGCTGCCGGGGCAACTCCAGCTCCTGCTCGGCGAGGAGCACGCGGCGTGACCGATCTCTTGTCCGCGCTGCCGCCGGTGCGTGGGCGTCTGCGGGCCGGCGTGCCAATGGCGCCGCGCACATGGCTGCGGGTCGGCGGGCCTGCCCAGGTCGTGTTCCAGCCGGCCGATGCCGCCGACCTCAGGGATTTTCTCAGAAGCAAGCCGGCGGGGGTGTCGGTCACGCCGATCGGGGTCGCCTCCAACATCCTGGTCCGGGACGGTGGCATCGAGGGCGT
>DATAOG010000261.1:0-3539 GCA_036265855.1 Geminicoccaceae bacterium
CCCATCTCGGAATGCGAGGTGCCGCAGAACTCGGCGCACAAGAGCTTGTAGACCCCCGGCCGGTCGGCATCGAACCACAGTATCGTGTAGCGGGCCGGCAGCACGTCCTGCTTGATCCTCAGCGCCGGAAAGAACAGGCTGTGGATCACGTCCTCAGAGATCATGGTGAGCTTGATGGGACGATTGGCAGGCACGTGCAGCTCGTCGATCTCGCGCTGGCCGCCGGGGTGCTGGAACTTCCACATCCATTGCCTGGCGAGCACGCTGATCTCGAGCGCGCCGGGCGGCGGCCGGCTCCGGTCGAAGTAGAGCTTGGCCGCCCAAACGAAGAAGACGAGCGTCAAGAGGAACGGGATCAGCGCCCAGGAGACCTCGAGCGCGACGTTGCGATCGGGCCGGTGGGTCCGGTCGACCTCGCGCCCGCGCCGGTAGCGGAGCGTGAACGCGCCGAGCGCTACGACGACCGGCAGCGACAGGGCGGCGGCGAGCAGCCACAGGAAGAGCAGCAGGACGTCGACCTGATGGGCGTAGCTCGAGGCGGTCGCCGGCCAGAGCGGGAAGCTCATCAGCCGACGCTCCCGTGCCGGCGCTCGCGCCGCAGCAGCATCAGCACGAGCCCGGCCAGCAACAGGACGGTGAGCCCGCCGCCCGCCTCGAGGGCCTGGTTCACGCGCGCCGAGTAGGTGCCGGTCGCGGGATCATAGCGGTAGCAGAGCAGCCACAGCCGATCGGCGAGCGTGCCGATCGTGCCGGCGCTCGCCTCGGTCAGCGCGAGCCGGATGTCCGAGGGCTCGAACGGATAGCCGTAGAGCCAGCGGGCGAGGTGGCCATCGGGCGTCACGACCGCGACCGCCGCCGGATGCGCGTACTGATCGGTCGCGGCATCGTAGGCGTAGCGGAAGCCGATCGCCGCGGTCAGCCGCGTCGACGACGGGCCGTCGCCGACCAGGAAGTGGACCGCCTGGGGCGCCCGCGGGTCGCGGTAGCGCGTGAGGTTGTCGAGCTTCCAGGATCTCGCCGCGGCCGGCGTGTCGCGCGGATCGATGCTGACCGCCAGGACCGCGAAGGTCGAGGGGTCGAGGCCGGTCCGGTCGAGGGCATCGAACAGGCCGGCGAGCGTGACCCCGCAGATGTTGGTGCAGCCGATGTCGACCGGCGCGATGATCGCCGGCCGGCGTCCGAGGTAGCCGGCGAGCGTGACCTTCGCGCCGGCCTCGTCGAGGAAGGGGTCATCCTTGGGCAGCGCGGCCCCGAGCCGGGGCTCGATCGCGGCCGAGGTGAAGGGATCGAAGCCGGGCTTGGCGGCCGCCGGGCTCAGCGCGGCGCAAAGCGCCACCGCCATGATCGGGAGCACGGCGCCTCTCGTCATTGCCCGGTCCGGCCGGCGTTCGCGGTCGGCTCGGGTGTCTTCGGCCAGCCGCGCTCGGCGAGAATGGCCATGGCCCGATCGATCGGGATGCGAGCGATGCCGGCGTCGCGGTCGACCCAGCCGAAGCCGTTCAGGAGCTGGTCTTGCCGGGCGCGGACCCGATCGAGCGTGACCTGCGGGTTGGCTTCGAGGCGTGGCTCCGGAGGCTGGATCTCGACGCGGGCGAGCGGCGAGGTCTCAACCGGCGGCCGCAGCGTCTCGAACATGGAGCTCAGCCCGATCAGCGCGGCCGCGGCGAGCGCGACGAAGATCGACCAGCCGAGCGCCACGGCCAGCACGCCTCTGATGTTGACGTCGGCCGGCTCGTAGCCGAGGTGCTCGGCCTGCTCGAGCCGCGAGGAGCGGCTCTCAGCCACGGCCGGCCGCCTCGACCGCGCGCAGGATCCAGCCGGCCCGCGGCAGCGCGAGCCAGAGGACCGCGCTGAGCCAGATCGCGCCGACCGCGATCATCGTGCCGGCGATCATCCAGGCCGCCGGCGCGTCGTCGCCGAACGCCGGCACGCTGAGCCACAGGCCGTCCAGCACGCGCGCGCTCACGACCAGTGCCGCCAGCGCCATGAGCACCTGCCAGTTCTGGCGCGCCCGCGCCGACAGCAGCACGAGGAACGGCAGCCCGCCGTTGGCGAACGCGACCGCCGCGATGACTGCGCGCCAGACGCCGTGGCCTCGATCGATGTACCACTCGGCCCCGTGCGGCAGGTCGCCCGACCAGACCACGAGGTATTGCATGAACGCGAAGTAGGTCCAGAGCAGGACCAGCGCCATGAACAGGCTGCCCAGCCCGATCAGGCGGTGCTCGCGGACGAGATCGACGCGGCCCGCGGCCTCGACCAGGCCGAGCGCCAGCAGCAGCGCCAGCGCGTAGCCGCCGACCGCCTGGCCGGACATGACGAGCATGCCGAAGGCCGTCGAATGGAAGGTCGGCTGCAGCGACAGGATCCAGTCGATGCTCGCGAACGAGACGGTGAGCGCGTACAGGATCGCGCTCGCGGCGGCGAGCCCGCGCCGCCGCCGGCGCTCGTCGAACCGGCGCCGGGGCGCGGTCAGGATCAGCGCGAGGCCGGCCCAGACCGCGAGATAGATCAGGCTGCGGGCGATGAAGAACGGCGGATTGAGGTAACCCGCCTTGCGCGCCACGACCTCGTGCGCGTCGACGAACTCCGGGCGCGCCCACGGCCAGATCGCGTCCAGGCCGGCGAGCACCGGCAGGAACAGCAGCGCGAGCAGCGGCAGCGTCCGCTGGATCGCCTCGAGCGCGCCGCCGAGCACGAGGCCCCAACGGCCGCCCGTCAGATGCCAGGCGATCAGCAGCGCGAGACAGCCGAGCGGGAACGCCATCCAGGTGACGACCGCGACCAGATAGGCGCGCGACAGGGCCGGCAGATCGACGATCGCGCCCGCTATCGTGACCGCGACCCCACTCAGAGCGAGCGCCAGGAGTGCCCATTGCAGGCGGCGGAGCCGGATCTGCGCTTCGGTCATCAGCGCGGCTGCTCCTGCAGCGGCCGGCGGAGCCCCTCGGGTAGGTCGGCGACCATCGCGTGCTGGCCGAGCTGGAGCGCTCGAATGTAGGCGACGATCGCCCAGCGGTCGGCCGGCGGCACGCGCGCCGCGTAGGAGTACATGATGCCGTAGCCGTTCTGGATGACGTCGAGGAAGTGCTGATCGGGGGCGTTGCGCAACGCGTCGGTGTGATAGCTCGGCGGCGGCGGAAAGCCGCGCTGGACAATGACGCCCTGCCCGTCGCCGGCACGGCCGTGGCAGGGCGCGCAGAAGATGTCGAACCGCTCCTGTCCCCGCTGCAGCAGCCCGATCGTCATCGGCGGCCGATTCTCGAGCACGGCCCGCTCGGCGCGCTCGCCCCGCCAGACCGTGCCCTGGACCGGCTGCTGCATGCTGCTGCCGTCCGCAAACAGCTCGGCCTCCGAGTAGGCCTTGTATTTCTTCTGGTTCGCCATGCTGTACTGATCACAGGCGCCGAGCAGCGCGAGCAGGCCGATCAGCGAAGCCAACCGTGTCATCGCGGCACCTCCTCGACCGCGAGCGCGCCGAGGCCCTCGAGCATCGTCCGGGTTTCCTCGAAGTCGAAGCAGGGGTCGCCCGTCTCGAC
>DATAOG010000262.1:0-3944 GCA_036265855.1 Geminicoccaceae bacterium
TTGGCGGGTTGGTCCTGGCGACGGCATTCAGCGTGTACGCGACGCAGATCCGCCGGCTTTATTTCTTTGATCTGATCGGAGCGGCGCTGGGCGCGGTGATCATCGTGCCGCTGCTCCGCCCGCTCGGCCCCGGTGGACTGATGTTCGTGGCGACCGGGCTGGCGCTGATCGCGGCTGGCCTGTTTCGCGGCCGCGCGGTTTACGCGACGGTCGCCAGCGTGCTGGCCGCCGGCTGCGTCACCGTGCCGCTGGTCGGCAACGGTTACTACGATTTTCGCGAGCACCTCGACAAGCGCGGTGTTCAGGAGGCCGCCCGGGCCGGCCAGATCGAGCGCACTATCTGGGATCCGGTCTCCAAGATCGATGTCGTTCCAAGAACCGATCCGAAGCGAGGACCCGATTTCACGTTCAAGCACGTGGCCTACGACGGCGGCTCGCAATCGACCTATCTGTTTCCCTTCGATGGCGATTTCGCCGACCTGCGGCAACGGCTGAACCACGGGGCAGGCAGTGGCCTGCGCGATTTCACGATGGATGCGGTCCCGCTCGCCCACTGGTTCAAGGCGGACAGCGGCGCCGAGGTGCTGATCATCGGCAGCGCCGGCGGTCAGGAGACCAAGGCTGCGCTGGCCTATGGTGCCAGTCACGTCGATGCGATCGAGATGGTGCGTGCGGTCGTCGATCTCGTGACCGGCCCCTATTCTCACTACATCGGCAATCTCTTCCAGGATCCGCGCGCCCATGTCCGGGTCGATGAAGGCCGCACCTTCCTCCGGAGCAGCGATAAAAAGTACGATATCATCCAGATCTATAGCAACTTCACCACAGCTAGCATGACGTACGGCATCGGCGCTACCATGTCTGCTTACCTTCAGACCGCCGACGCCTATCAAGAATACTTCACACATCTGAAGAATGACGGTATCCTGCAGATCAATCACTCAGGGTACCCGCGTATGATCACGACCGCCGCGCTGGCCTGGCAGCGCCTGGGCCGCTCTGATTTCCGCAAGCACGTCCTGGTTTACGAGAGCGGGGCCGATGACAGTTTGCCGACGCTGCTGATCAAAATGACGCCGTGGACTGCCGCCGAGGTCGCCCGCATCAACGCTCGCCTGTTGACGGCGTCGAATTCCCGCGATACTTATTCTCTGGTTGAAAATCCAACCGCGCCGGTTGCGGGCGGCCTGCCGGATCAAGCCTACGATCAACCGCAAGCCGCCAGTCTCCGGGCTCAATTTGACTACCAGATCGCCCCGGCCACCGATGACTGGCCCTTCCTGCGCTTCACGCGCCGGCTCGACCAGCTTTTCAGTTTCCATCCGCGCGCGGACCTCGACTCGGCGGGCATGTCTACGACAAGAAGAGATCTGCGCAACGTGATTCCCTTCGATGTCATTCATTTCATGGTGACCGGCGCCGCTGCTCTCTTGTTCGCCTCGATCTTCATCTTCGTGCCGCTGCTGCTGTCGCCGGCGGGCCGGGCTCGCTGGCCGAACAAGGCGACCACGATGTTCTATTTTTCCTGCCTGGGCGCCGGCTTCATCATCATCGAACTGACGCTCATGGAAATTTTCATGAAACTGATCGGGGTCCCGTTATACACTTATTCGGTCGTGATCTTCACGATGCTGCTGGCCGCCGGGCTCGGCAGCCTCAGCGCCGAGCGGCTCGACATCAGCCCGCGGCGGAGCTGGCCGGTGCCGTTCGCCGGTCTCCTGCTGTTCGGACTCCTGCTGGCGTGGCTGCATGCTCCGGTCTTTGGCGCCTTCCTGGCAAAGCCGATGGCAGCGCGGATCGCGGTCGCGGTCGCGATGATCTTTCCGCTCGGCTTCTTCATGGGCATGCCGCTGCCGCTCGGGATTCTGGCGATCGCGCAGCATCCGCGCGGCGCGGTCGCCTGGGGCTGGGCGATGAACGGTCTCTTCACAGTCATCGGCAGCTTGGTGGCGACGCTCGGGGCGCTCTGCCTGGGCTTCGAGCTGACGCTGATGCTCGGCTTCGCGCTCTATGTCGCGGCTGCGGCGGCGTTCTTGCGGCTTCATCGCGCGTTCGGGGCAAGCGCGATTCCGGCAGCCGAACCCGGCGAGCTCGCATCGGGCGGCGCCAGCGCCGCCTGAAAACCGGATCGCACTAGGCCAGGGCGAGCATCGGCAGCTTCAGCCTGTGCTCGCCGGCGCAGGCGATCGCGTCCTCGTAGCCGGCATCCGCGTGGCGCATGACGCCGGAGGCCGGGTCGTTGGTCAGCACGCGCTCGAGCCGGCGCGCGGCTTCCGGCGTGCCGTCGCAGACGATCACCATGCCCGCGTGCTGGGAGAAGCCGATGCCGACCCCGCCGCCGTGGTGGATACTGACCCAGGTCGCGCCCGAAGCGACGTTGAGCATGGCATTCAGCAGCGGCCAGTCGGCGACCGCGTCCGAGCCGTCCCTCATCGCCTCGGTCTCCCGGTTGGGGCTCGCGACCGAGCCGGAATCGAGATGATCGCGGCCGATCACGACCGGCGCCTGCAGCTCGCCGCTCGCGACCATGGCGTTGAAGGCGAGCCCGACCTTGGCGCGCTCGCCGAGCCCGAGCCAGCAGATCCGCGCCGGCAGGCCCTGGAACGCGATCCGCTCGGCCGCGAGATCGAGCCAGTTGTGCAGATGCCGGTCGTCCGGGATCAGCTCTTTGACCTTGGCGTCGGTCCTCGCGATGTCCCGAGGGTCGCCCGAGAGCGCCGCCCAGCGGAACGGTCCCTTGCCGCGGCAGAACAGCGGCCGCAGATAGGCGGGCACGAAGCCCGGGAAATCGAACGCGTCCAGCACGCCCGTCTCCTTCGCGAACTGGCGGATGTTGTTGCCGTAGTCCAGCGTCGGTACGCCCTGGCGGTGGAAATCCAGCATCGCGCGCACCTGGATCGCCATCGATTCCTTGGCCGCGCGCTCGACCGCCGCCGGGTCTGAGCGCTGCATCGCCTCCCAGCGCTCGAGCGCCCAGCCGGCCGGCAGATAGCCGTTCAGGGGATCGTGCGCCGCGGTCTGGTCGGTCACGAGGTTCGGCAGCACGCCGCGGCGCACGAGCTCGGGAAAGACCTCGGCGGCATTGCCGAGCAGACCGACCGAGAGCGGGCGGCGCTCGATGCAGCTGGTCTCGACCAGCGCCAGAGCCTGGTCGAGGTCGGTCGCCATCCGGTCGAGATAGCGGCTCTGGAGCCGACGCTCGATCCGGCTCGCCCGACACTCGACCGCGAGCAGAGAGGCGCCGGCCATGGTCGCGGCCAGCGGCTGCGCGCCGCCCATGCCGCCGAGCCCGCCGGTCAGGATCCATTTGCCCGCGAGATCGCCGCCGTAGTGCTGGCGCCCGGCCTCGACGAAGGTCTCGTAGGTGCCCTGGATGATCCCTTGGGAGCCGATGTAGATCCAGGAGCCCGCGGTCATCTGGCCGTACATCATCAGGCCCCGGCGATCGAGCTCGTGGAATTTTTCCCAGTCCGCCCAGTGTGCGACCAGGTTGGAGTTAGCGATCAGCACGCGGGGCGCGTCGGGATGCGTCCTGAAGACGCCGACCGGCTTGCCCGACTGGACGCAAAGGGTTTCATCGTCGGCCAGCGTCTTGAGCGTCTCGACCAGGACGTCGTAGCAGCGCCAGTCGCGCGCCGCCCGGCCGATGCCGCCGTAGACCACGAGCTCCTCAGGGCATTCGGCGACCTCGGCGTCGAGGTTGTTCATCAGCATCCGAAGCGGCGCCTCGGTCTGCCAGCTGCGGGCGTTGAGCTCTGACCCGCGCGGCGCCCGGATCACCCGCTGGTTGTCGCGTCGGTTCAGCTCCATGATGCGTGCCCCGGGTTTGTCGCTGCACTCCGGCGCACGATACAGGAAAATCTCAGGCCCAGGTCATCCC
The DNA here is from genome assembly GCA_036265855.1 of Geminicoccaceae bacterium. Taxonomy (GTDB): domain Bacteria; phylum Pseudomonadota; class Alphaproteobacteria; order Geminicoccales; family Geminicoccaceae; genus DATAOG01. The sequence continues at coordinate 3,881 of DATAOG010000262.1, forward strand.
GCCCAGCTGAGGAACAGGCCGGCACATGCGGCGGGATCACGCGGGCGCGGCCCGCGAGCCTGCA
>DATAOG010000263.1:0-6286 GCA_036265855.1 Geminicoccaceae bacterium
CCACCCCGCGCAACATGCCGCCGCCGCAGGGCGCGCACCCGATGCCGCCGAGCCCGGAGGTCGCGGCGATCACCGGCGAGTACGTCGCGGTCCGGAGCTCGAACATCCGCCGCGGCCCGAGCGCCGAGACCGAGCGGGTCGCCACCGTGGATGCCGGCGCGAGCCTGCGCGTGGTCGGCCTCACCGAGGGTCGGGACTGGTATCAGGTCGAGACCCCGGACGGCCAGCGGGGCTTCATCTACGGCCAGCTGATCCGGCCGAAGCCGCAACCGGAGCCCGCGGGCCCGACCGCGCCGAAGGTCGAGCCGGCGCCGAAGGTCGAGGAGGCCGCCCTGCCGGCGCCGCGGATCGCGGGCGAATTGATCAAGGACTGCGAGTCCTGCCCCGAGATGGTCAGGATTCCGGCCGGCAGCTTCGTGATGGGCTCGGCGTCCGGGCACTGGAGCGAGAAGCCGGCGCTCCGGGTCACGATCGCCAAACCCTTCGCGCTCGGCCGCTACGTGCTCACGGCCGGCCAATGGCAGGCCTGCGTCGATGCCGGTGCCTGCCCGTCGCTGCCGCAGATGCAGGGCGCGGCCCCCAAGACCCCGGTGCACAACGTCAGCTGGAACGAGGTGCAGGGCTACCTGAAATGGCTGCGCCAGACCACCGGGCAGCCCTACCGCCTGCCGAGCGAGGCCGAATGGGAGTACGCGGCGCGCGCCGGCACCAAGACCCGCTACTGGTGGGGCGAGGCGATCGGCGTCAACAATGCCGATTGCAACGGCTGTGGCGGTCAGTGGAACCGCAAGACGCCGACCGAGGTCGGCGCCTACGCGGCCAACCCGTTCGGGCTCTACGACATGAGCGGCGGGGTCATGGAATGGGTCGCCGACTGCTGGCACCCCGATCATCAGGGCGCGCCGACCGACGGCAGCGCGCGCAGCGATGGCGATTGCAGCCAACGCGTCCTGCGCGGCGGCTCCTGGCGCCACGACCCGACCTACGCGACGGTCACGAGCCGGCTGAGCTACGACGCCAGCGTCCGCTACTACACCAACGGCGTCCGGATCGCGCGCGATCTGCCGTAGCCGGTCCGATGCGCCGGCCCGGGGTCAGCGCACCGTGATCGTGATCTTCTTCGAGTAGACCGGCGGGTTGTGGGGGACGTGGTCCTTGTCGCCCATGAGCAGCTGCAGCGTGTGGGTCCCGGGCGGCAGCTCGATCACCGCCTCGGTCTGGCCGCCGCCGAAGTGCAGGTGATTGCGATCGTTCGGGATCGGTTCGTCGAAGGGCGGCAGATCGGCGTCGACCAGCAGGTGGTGATGCCCGGTGTTGGGCTTGTCGATCCCGGCCGGCGCCACCCCCATGTGCCGGAGCCCGAACCAGATCTTGATCGTGCGGGTGTTGATCACCTCGCCGTCGTTCGGCCAGCCGATGTAGACTAAGGCGTCCTTGGGCGACGGGGTGTTGCCGGCCAATGCCGCGGGCGCGGCCAGAATCGATCCGAGGAGCAGGACGGCGGCGGTTCTGAGCATGGGGTCGCTTCCCTTGTCCAGCGATGGGCCGTTGCGGCGGCGTTCGGGTACCGGTCGCGCTAGTAGGGCGCGACGGTGATCGTGATCTTGTCCGAGTACACCGGCGGCTTGAACGGGAAGTGGTCCTTGTCGCCGAGGATCAGCTGGAGCGTGTACTTGCCCGGCGGCAGGTCGGTCAGCCGCGCCTCGGTCTGGCCGCCGCCGAAGTGAACGTGGTTCTTGTCGTTCGGGATCGGCTCGTCGAGCGGCGGCAGGTCGGCGTTGATCAGCAGGTGGTGATGGCCGGTGTTGGGCTTGTCGACCCCGGCCGGGGCCACGCCCATGCCGCTCAGACCCATGCGCACCCAGAGCTTGCCGCCCTGGATCACCTGGCCGTCGTGCGGCCAGATGATGTATTCCTTGGCCCCCGACGGCGAGGGCGTGTTCTGGGCCTGGGCCGCGGTCATCCCGAGTGCGGTCGCGCAGGCGATCAGAGCCAATCTGCGCAGCATCGGCGAGCCTCCCCGATATTCGTGATTGAGATCAGGGTAGCACGGCCGGCGCCGGGCGCGGAAGGGTTTTCCGGGCGGATCTCCGGCTACGGGCAGGCTGCGCCTCGTCGAGAATTGGCGCCCGCGCGCTCACCAGTTGCCGATCTCGACCTGGCCGAGCCCGGTGACGCTGACCTCTGGCCGGGCGCGGACCTCGTCGATCCGGACGCCGCCGACGCCCGCGATCGAAACGCTCGCCTGTTGGGCGATGCCGCCGACCGCGACCTCGCCAGTGCCGCTGACCCCGACCTCGAGACGGTCCAGGTCGGCGCGGCTGATCCGGACCTCGCCGGCTCCCTGGATCGCGATCTTCAGCTCGCCGGTCGCTTGCGCGAGCTCGATCCGGCTGCCGGCGACCGCAGCGAGGCTGCCGCCGGCGGCGCGATCGAGCCTGGCCTCGCCGCCGATCAGCTCGAGGTCGACCCGCCCGCCGACCCGCTCCACCACAAGCTCGCCGACCATGCCGGTGACGGTGAGCGGGGTCGCGGCCGGCACGTAGGCCAGGACCTCGAGCGGCGGCTCCGCCGGGCCGGTCGCACCACTGGGCATGCCGCCGATGATCTGGGTCGCCGTTGCGCCGGCGCGCGCGATCACCACGTTGGCGCTTCCGGTCACGACCGTGGCCCTGCCGCTCACGCCCGGTGCCGCGGTCAGCTGCAGCCGATCGCCATCGAGCTCGCGGCGTAGCCCCTCGACCGCGCGCGCGCTGCCGCGCAGGACCAGGCGTATCTTTGCGCCGTCGTGGCGCTCGACCCGCAGGCTGCCGACCAGCCCGGCGACCGCGAGGCGGCTCGCGGCGTAGCTCTCCTGGCGCTCGACCGGCAAGCTCCCGGCGTCCGCCCGCGAACTCGCGCCAAGGCCAGCAGCGAGCGCGGCGAGCAGGCCCAGCCACCGGCGGCGGGCGTCGCGGCGAGGGGGCCGGTCCTGGCTGCTCACGCGCATGGCTCTCGTCCTCCTGGCTCCGGCTCTCCCGTCTTCGGGATAGACTGGGTCGCCGGTCGCCGACGGGCAGGCGCGAGCTATCCCGAACTCCGGGTGGAAGACGCGCTCGCGGCGAGCGCGTCCGGGCGTAGCAGCGATCAGGAGTGCGACCATGAGACCACGACCGAGCGGGGCGTTGCTGGCCGCCGCGTTGGTTTTCCTCGCCGGCCACGCGTTCGGTCAGGGGGCCGAGACCGGCGGGGTCCAGATCAGGGGTGCGGTCAGCACCCAGACCGTGGTCGGCGGCACCGGCAACCTCGCCTCCGGGGTCGGTGCCCGGGCAATCACGTCGGTCGGCTCGATCGAGAGCGGCACGCGGATCGACGGCCGGCTCGGCGTCACGGTCCAGACCGGCTACGTCGCGACGCTCGCGTCGGGCGCCGGCGAGCAGGCGGTGACCAGCGTGGGCTCGGTCCACGAGGGCTCCAGGCTCGCCGGTCAGAACGACGTCGTGATCAGCACCGGCCAGATCATCAACATGAGCGACCACAGCGGCCGCCCGGCCTGCGTCGTGATCGGCTCGACCGGCCAGGTGCCCGGGTGCTGACGCGGCCGGCGCCAACGGGAGAGGCGTCATGAAACCCAGCTTTCCGCGCTGTCGCGTCCTGGTGGCGGCCTGCGTGACCGCGCTCGTGGCCGCGAGCTCGCTCGGCCAGAGCGAGGTCGCCAAGACCGGCGAGCCCGAGCCGCGGCCGGCTCCGGAAGCCCTCAAGGCGGCGCCGCCGGCCGAGCTGCCGCTCCGGACCCAGTGCTGGCAGCACGGCATCAAGATCATCGATCAGGAGGGACTGGCCGGCCTGGCACTGAACGCCCAGAACAAGCAGAACTCGGTGTCGTTCAAGCGCCGCGCCGAGACTCAGCCGACGGTCTTCCTGCTGCCGTTCCCGGACGGCCTCTGCCTGGTCCAGCCGCAGCCCTGAGCGGCTTGCGGCCTCAGCCGATCTGGCCGAGCGCCGGGAAGGCCTCGAGCAGCCAGTAGGCGAGGCGCTCGAGCTGGCCCGTGATCATCAGCAGGCCCATCGCGAGCAGCAGGCCGCCCGCCGCCCGCTGCAGGTTGCGGCCGGCCCGGCCCAGCGCCTTCAGCCGCGCGAGCAGCGCGCCCGTGAACAGCGCCGCGAGCAGGAACGGCAGGCCCAGGCCCAGCGAGTAGACCGCGAGCAGCAGCGCACCCTTGGCGACATCGGCGGTGCTGGCGCCGAGGGTCAGGATCGCGCCCAGCACCGGACCGATGCAGGGGGTCCAGCCGAAGGCGAAGGCGATCCCGAGCAAGAGCGCGCTCGGCACGCGGCCACGGCCGACCTCGAGATGCAGTCGCGCCTCCTGGTTCATCCAGCGAAGCGGCGTGATGCCGAGCAGGTGCAACCCGAACAGGATCACGATCGCGCCGGCGATCAGCCCGAGCTGGTAGCGATAGCTCAGCAAAAGGTTGCCGAGCGCGGTGGCGCTCGCGCCGAGCGCTACGAACACCAGCGTGAAGCCGAGCACGAATGTGGCCGCCAGGGCCAGCACCTGGAGGCGCGAAGCCTCGCGGTCGCGCAGCTCCTCGAGCGAGCTGCCGGCCACGAACGAGACGTAGCCCGGCACGAGCGGCAGGACGCAGGGCGAGAGAAACGAGATCACGCCGGCAGCAAACGCGGTGGCGAGAAAGGTCAACGAGAGGTCGTGCATGGCTCGACTATACGCGCGGGCGGCCGCCGGCGGCAGCCCCGCCGCGAGGCGATGTGCTCAGGGCGCGCGCAGAACCGGAGCCGCCGGCCGGCCGAGCAGGCGCCAGGTGCCGAGGAAGCCCGCGGCCAGCGTCAGGCCGAGCGCGATCGCCACGACCGCGAGCACCACCGGCAGCGAGAAGGTCCAGGGCAGATGCATCGCGAAGATCACCACGGCCGCGGCGCCGAGGCTGCCGAGCAGACCGCCCACGAGCGCCGCGGTCGCCCCGAGGCCCAGGTCCTCGAGCACGAAGATCCGGAGCAGATCGAGCCGCCGCGCGCCCAGCACCTTCAGCACGACCGCTTCGTACAGGTGGCGCCGGCGCGCGGCCGCGACCGCGCCCGCCAGCACCAGCACGCCGGAAAGCAGCGTCACGCCCGCGACCGCGGCGACCGCGAGCTTGATCTTGCCCATGACCTCGTCGGCCTGGGCGACCAGCGCCCGGACCGAGATCGGGGTGACGTTCGGCAGCTGCGCGGCGAGCCGGTCGAGCAGCCGGGGCTCGGCGTCCGCCGGCACGTCGATCGCGGCCGCGAGCGTGTGCGGCGCCGCCTCGAGCACGCCCGGGCTGAACAGGAACACGAAGTCGAGCCGCGCCTGGCTCCAGTCGATCTCGGCGCGCAGGTTCGCGATTCTGGCCTCGATCACCCGGCCGAGCACGTTGAAGCTCAGCCGATCGCCGACCCCGACGCCGTAGGCGGCCGCGACCTCATCCTCGACCGAGACCAGCGGCGGGCCGGCGTAGTCTGCCGGCCAAGGCCTGCCGGCCACGAGCTCGGTGCCCGCGGGCAGCGCGCCCGCGTAGCTGAGCCCGCGGTCGTGGCGCAGCGTCCAGTGCCGGATTCCGGTCTGGTCGACCGGAATGCCGTTGATCCGCACCACCCGGCCCCGGATGATCGGCGCGATCTGCATGAGCTCGGCACCCTCCGTGCTGCCGAGCAGCGCCTCGAAGGCGCTGCGCTGGTCCGGCTGCAGGTCGATCAAGAACAGGCTCGGCGCACGTTTGGGCAGGCGCAGATCGATCTCGGCGGCGAGGTTGCGGTCGATCAGCGCGACCATGGTCAGCACGGCAAGCCCGGCGCCGAGCGCGACGATGACGCTCGCCGCCCCGGCGCCCGGCCGGTGCAGGTTGGCGAGCGCGATCCTGACGCGGGTGCCGCCGCGCCGGCCGATCAGGCGGACCGCGCGCAGCAGCAGAGCCGCGAGCCCGGCCAGCAGGACCGCCGCCGCCACAGCCGTGGCGATGAAGATCAGCCCGACCCGGCGATCGACGACCCCGGCCAGCGCGAGCCCGGCCAGCCCGACGACGCTGACGCCGAAGAGCCCCAGGATCGGCAGCGGCGGCCAGGACGCCGGCGGCGCGATCAGGGCCCGGAACATTCCGGCCGGGGAGACCGCACGGGCGCGGGCAAGCGGCCAGACCGCGAAGACGAGCGCCGTCAGCAGACCGGCACCGAGCGCGGTCAGCAGCGGCAGCGGGTACCAGCCGGTCACGATCCGGATCGGCAACAGCGGCGCCACCAGCGCCCGCAGCAGCCAGGGTGCCGCTTG
>DATAOG010000264.1:0-7407 GCA_036265855.1 Geminicoccaceae bacterium
GCACGCCTGGCTCGAGGCCGAGGGCCGGCTGGCGCCGATCGGCAGCGTCTGGCCGGCGCCACGCCCGCCGCTTCGAAATCCGGCCGAGGTCGTCGCCGACGCGATCCGGGCCAGGTTTGCGGGACCGATCGGCGCAGCGCCCGGCCCGGCGGTGGTGCCGGCGGCCTCGAGACCTTAAATTCACGCAGTCAAGCGCAGGAAAGTTTGAGCCATGGCGACCACGCGCCACTGCGACGTGTTGATCATCGGGTCCGGGCCGGCGGGCTACACGGCGGCCATCTACGCCGCCAGAGCCAATCTCCAGCCGATCCTGGTCCAGGGCCTCCAGGTTGGCGGCCAGCTCTCGATCACGACCGACGTCGAGAACTATCCGGGCTTCGCCGATGTCATTCAGGGCCCGTGGCTGATGGAGCAGATGGCGGCGCAGGCGGCGCACTGCGGCGCCGAACTGGTGTTCGACACGATCACCGAGGTCGACCTGAGCCGGCGTCCGTTCGCCTGCCGCGCCGATTCCGGCGACCGGTACCTCGCCGAGAGTCTGATCCTGGCGACCGGGGCGCAGGCCCGCTGGCTCGGTCTGCCGAGCGAGAAGGCGTTCGCCGGCCATGGTGTTTCGGCCTGCGCGACCTGCGATGGCTTCTTCTTTCGGGGCAGGCCGGTCGCGGTGGTCGGCGGCGGCAACACCGCGGTCGAGGAGGCGCTCTATCTCAGCCAGATGGCGAGCCAGGTGACCCTGATCCACCGGCGCGGCGAGCTGCGGGCCGAGAAAGTCCTACAGGATCGCTTGTTCCGCAACCCGAAGGTCACGATCCTCTGGCACCGTGTCGTCGAGGAGATCCTGGGGCAGGAGGCGCCGCACGCGGTCACGGGGCTGCTCCTTCGCGACACAAGAAGCGGTGCCATGAGCGAACTCCCGATCGAGGGCGTCTTCATCGCGATCGGCCACGATCCGGCGACCGGCTTGATCAAGGGCCAGCTCGCGATGGACGAGGGCGGCTATGTGATCACCGAAGCGGACAGCACCAGGACCAGCGTGCCGGGCGTCTTCGCCGCCGGGGACGTGCAGGACCGGATCTTCCGTCAGGCCGTGACCGCCGCCGGCAGCGGCTGCATGGCAGCGCTCGAGGCCGAGAAATTCCTGGCCGGGCTCGAGGCCGAGGCGCCGGCCAGGGCCAGCTACGGGACCTGAGCGGCGGCAGACGCCCGAGGAGCCGGGTCGATGATCGACTGGGACAGAGTACGGGTATTCCGCGGGGTCGCGGAGGCCGGCAGCTTCACACGCGCCGCCGAAACCCTCGGTCTCAGCCAGTCGGCGATCAGCCGCCAGATCAGCGCGCTCGAGGAGGACCTGCGCACGCCGCTGTTCCACCGCCACGCCCGCGGCCTCGTGCTGACCGAGCAGGGCGAAATCCTGCTCGAGGCGGCCCAGGAGATCGCGGCCCGTGTCGCGACGGTCGAGGGCCGGCTCCACGAGGCCAAGGACCATCCGGCGGGCCACCTGCGGATCAACACCACGGTCGGTTTCGGCACCGTGTGGCTGACCGCCCACCTCCGGGAGTTCCTCGACCTCTATCCCGAAATCACGGTCTCGCTGATCGTGATCGACGCCGAGCTCGACCTCAGCATGCGCGAGGCCGACGTGGCGATCCGGCTAAACCCGCCGCGCCAGCCCGACCTGATCCAGAAGCGGCTGATGACGGTGCACACCCATCTCTATGCCGCGCCCGAGTACCTCGAGAGCGCGGCTGCGCTCGCCAGCCCGGGCGAACTCGATCGCCACCGCCTGATCGTCTACGGGGCGGAGGCGACGCCGCCGCCGGTGCCGAGCCTGAACTGGGTGCTGATCGCCGGCCGCGCCGAGGACGACCCGCGGCCGCCCCGGCGGGCGGCCCTGATGATCAACAACGTCTACGGCATGCTGCGGGCCGCCGAGCGGGGGCTCGGTGTGGCCTCCTTGCCCGATTACCTGTGCTCGAGCTCACGGCGCTTGGTCCGCGTACTGCCCGATCTGGAGGGGCCGACGTTCGATGCCTACTTCGTCTATCCCGAGGAAATGCGCGCCTCGAAGCGGGTCAGCGTGTTCCGGGACTTCCTGCTGCGGAAGCTCGCGGAACAGGCCGTGTGGTAGTTGGGCCACAGCGTTGCAAAAATTCATAGCAGCCATGCACAGAGGCTCTGGCCTGGAGCCGCTCACCAGACTATGTTGTGCGTTGCAGCAAGGGCGGCATTCCCGCGGTCCTCGCTGCGGCGGGATTGGGCTCTGTCCCTGAAGAGACCAGTCTCGTGCTTCAGGTGCGATGCCTGAAGCTTTTGAGGATCGATGATCCTCACGTCTCCCAGACGTTAAGCCTCCCTGATGAACTCGCCGGGCCTTCGGGTCCGGCGCTCTTTTCAGGAATTCTGGGTTCGCATTGTCTTAGGGGACCCGCCTGAAGAGGTCAAGGGGGCAAAATCGATGAAGTTTCCTCCTGCTGTTCAACCAAACTGTCATCATCGCGCTGCTTGCCCACCGCGGCTCGCCGCTTGATCGAAGCGGCCGTCCATACCTGGGCTACAATCTCAAAAGCTTAAAGCAATTACTTGCGAAGGCGGCGCTATTAGGTCGAGCCGATGAGGCGGCTGCGCCGGCGACCGTGTAGTCGCCAGGCCAGGAACGCGATTGACGAGCGCCGGATCCGGCTTGGGGCTGGGCGAACGAGCCAACCGCTGGCGCCGACGAGGCTCAGTGGCGGAAATGGCGGACGCCGGTGAACAGCATGGCGGCGCCGGCCTGGTCGGCGGCCGCGATCACCTCGGCATCCCGCAGGCTGCCGCCCGGCTGGATCGCGGCGGTGGCGCCGGCGCGCAGCGCCATGTCGAGACCGTCCGGAAACGGGAAGAACGCATCCGACGCGACCACGCTGCCGACCGCCCGGGACTGGCTCTCCTCGGCCTCGCGACTGACCAGCGCGGCTTTCTCGATCGCGATCCGCACCGCGTCGACCCGGCTCATCTGGCCGGCGCCGATCGCGACCGTGACGCCGTTTTTGGCGAACACGACCGCGTTCGAGCGGGCGTGCTTGGCAACCGTGAACGCAAAGCGGAGGTCGGCGAGCTCGGCCGCGCTCGGCGCCCGGCGGGTCACCACTCTGAGCTCATCCTCGACCAGGACGCCGGCGTCGCGCTCCTGGACCAGGAGCCCGCCGACGACGGAGCGGACAACCAGCTCGCCCGGGCGCGCCTCGAGCACGCCGCCGGTCAGCAGCAGGCGGAGGTTTTGCTTGGTGCCTAAGACGGCCCGGGCGGCGTCGTCGGCTGCCGGCGCGATCACGACCTCGGTGAACACCCGCGCGATCTGCTCGGCGATTGCCTGATCGAGCGGCCGGTTCAGCGCGACTACACCGCCATAGGCGCTTTGCGGGTCACAGGTGAGCGCCCGGTCGTAGGCGCGCGCCAGGTCGTCGCCGATCGCGACCCCGCAAGGGCTGGCGTGCTTGATGATCGCGACCGCGGGCACCTTGAATTCGCTGACCAGCTCGAAAGCGGCATCGGCATCGGCCAGATTGTTGTAGGACAGCGCCTTGCCCTGGACCTGCTCGGCGGCGGCCGCGCTGGGCCGCCCCTCGTCGGTCAGGTAGAACGCGGCCTTCTGATGCGCGTTCTCGCCATAGCGCATGGTCCGCCGGCGGATCGCCCCAAGAACCAGGCGCTGGGGCAGGATCTCGCCCTCGAGGCTTGCAAACCAGCGGGCGATTGCGCCATCGTAGGCGGCGATCCGCGCGAAGGCCTTGGCGGCGAGCATCCGCCGCAGCGCCTCGCCGGTGTCGCCGCCACCGACCTCGAGCTCGGCGGCCACCCGGCCGTAGTCGGCGGGGTCGACGATCACGGTGACCCCGCCGTAGTTCTTGGCGGCGGCGCGGATCAGCGCGGTGCCGCCGATATCGATCATCTCGATCGCCTGCTCCGGCCCGGCGCCGCCCGCGACGGTCGCCTCGAACGGGTAGAGGTTGACCACGACCAGATCGATCGGCGCGATGTTGAGGGCTTCGATGGTCGCCATGTGCGCCTCGAGATCGCGGCGCGCGAGGATGCCGCCGTGGACCGCGGGATGCAGGGTCTTGACGCGGCCATCGAGAATGCCGGCGGCGCCGGTCAGCGTCGCGACGTCGATCACGTCGAGTCCGGCTTCCCGCAACAGGCGCGCCGTGCCGCCGGTCGAGACCAGCTCGATGCCGAGCCCGGCGAGCGCCTCCGCGAATTCGACCAGGCCGGTCTTGTCCCAGACCGAGAGCAGGGCGCGCCGGTTCGGCCGGTCAGTCATGACGGGGCTCCGAGAGGCTCTTGGCTCTGGTAGCGGCTCAATGCCGCGCCCGCAAGCGCGCGATGAAGAAGCCGTCAAGCCCGCCGGTGGCGGCCAAATGGCAGGGCAGCGTCCGGACCTCGCCGGCTGCGGTCAGGTCGACCTCGAGGCCGCCGAGCTCGTCGGGCGTAACTGGCCACCGCTCGAGCGGCAGCCCCTTCTCGAGCGCCGCCGCGAGCAGCCCCGTGCCCTCCTCCGGCTGCAGCGAGCAGCTGGCGTAGACCATGGCACCGCCGGGCGCCAGCATCCGGGCAGCCGCGCCCAGGAGCTGGGACTGCAGCTCGGCCAGGCGGGCGATATCGGTCGGAGTCCGGAGGCGGACGATGTCGGGGTGACGGCGGATCGTGCCGGTCGCGGTGCAGGGCGCATCGAGCAGCAGGCGATCGACGGGCTGCTCGGGGCGCCAGTCGCGCGCGTCCGCGAGCACGACCTCGGCCTCGAGACCAAGGCGCGCGAGGTTGGCGCGGAGCCGATCGGCCCGCTTCGGCGAGACCTCGACCGCATCCACCCTCGCGCCGGCCGCCGCCAGCTGGGCGGTCTTGCCGCCCGGGGCGGCGCAGAGATCGATCACTCGGCGGCCGGCGACCTCGGGCAACAGCCGCGCGGGCAGCGCGGCCGCGGCGTCCTGCACCCACCAACCGCCGGCCGCATAGCCCGGCAGGTCCTCGATGACGCCGCCAGCGGCACGGCGGATCGTGCTGCCATAGAGATGCTGACCCTCGAGCCGGCGCGCCCAGACTTCGGGCTGCTCCTTGACCGTAAGGTCGAGCGGCGGCTCGAGCAGATGGGCAAGGGCGATGCTCCGGGTGCGCTTCTCGCCATAGGCTTCCGACCAGCTCTGCCAGAGCCAGTCCGGGCTATTGAGGCGGGCGGCATCCTGCGCCTCGAGCAACCCCGGGCCATCGCGGGCGGTCCGGCGGAGCACGGCATTCGCGAGCCCGCGCGCGAAGCTCTCGCGGCCGTGGGCCAGCGCCACCGTCTCGGCGACCGCGGCGTGCGCCGGCGTGCCCAGAAACAGGAGCTGGACCGCGCCCAGCCTGAGCAGGTTGCGGACCCGGAGCGACTTGGGCGACGCCCGCAGGAAGGCCTCGAGGACGGCATCGATCTGACCGAGCCGGCGGAGCGTGGTCGCGACCAGCAGGCGGGCATGCGCGCGGTCGCGCGCGGCGAGCTGGTCGAGCTGCGGATGGCCGGCGAACGCCTCGTCAAGCGGGCGGTGCTCACCGAGCACCCGATCGAGCACGTCGAGCGCGAGCCCGCGGGCGCCGATCGGGGCGACGCCCGGCTGCCGCTCCATGCGCAAGCTCGCGGCGCTCAGGCCGCCGGCTGATCGATCCGGTGGCCGGCCAGGACCCGCTCGATCAGCGCGGCCATGGCGGCCGGGCCGTAGAAGGCGACGAATGTGCCGAAGCGCGGCCCCTCGGTCTGGCCGAGCAGGACCTCATAGAGCGCCTGGAACCACCGGCGCAGGTTGTCGGCGAAGCCGTGGCGCTTGCCGATCTCGTAGACCTCCTGCTGGATCGCCTCAGCGCCCTGCTCGAAGCCCGCCGGCTCGAGGATCGAGCCGCGATCGAACTCGCGCAGCCAGGCGGCGAGCTCGGCGAGCGCCGGCCGCTCGGCGGCGCTCGGCAGCCGGTACGACTTCGCCGGCTTGACGAAGTCCCGGTAGTAGGCGAGCGCGTGCCCAACCAGCTCGTCCAGCAGCGGCGAGTTGGCCGGGGTTGCCTGGGGTGCGTATCGGTTGATGAAAGCCCAGAGCACGTCCTTCGTCTCGGCGTTCACGACCGAAGCGAGATTGAGCAGCACCGCAAAGCTGATCGGCAGCCCGCCCGCCGGCGGCTCGCCATGGTGAATGTGCCAGACCGGATTGTGGTAGCGCTGCTCCTCGGTCTGCTCAGGGTAGCGGTCGAGCAGGCTGAAATAGTCGTCGACGTTACGCGGGATCACGTCGAAATGGAGCCGCTTGGCCTTGCGCGGCGCCTGAAACATGAAGAGCTTCAGGCTCTCCTTGGTGCCGTAGGTCAGCCATTCGTCGCAAGTCAGCCCGTTGCCCTTGGATTTCGAGATCTTCTGGCCCTGGTCGTCGAGGAACATCTCGTAAGCAAAGCCCGCAGGCGGCGTGCCGCCGAGAATGCGGCAGATCTGGCCCGAGAGCTTGGCCGAATCGATCAGGTCCTTGCCGTACATCTCGTAGTCGACCCCGAGTGCCGCCCAGCGCATGGCCCAGTCCGGCCGCCACTGCAGCTTCGCCTGGCCGTCGAGAACCGACTGCTCGACGGGCTTGCCGGCTTCGTTCCGATAAGTGACGGTGCCGGCCTCCGGATCGGTGTTGAGGATCGGCACCTGGAGCACGCGCCCGGTCTCGGCAGAAATCGGCAGGATCGGGCTGTAGGTCTCGCGCCGCTCGGGCCCGAGGGTCGGCAGCACGACCCGGAGGATCGCCTCATGCCGCGCGAGGACCCGCCGCAGCGCGTCGTTGAACCGCCCGGACCGGTAGCATTCGGTCGCGCTCACAAACTCGTAGTCGAACCCGAAGCCGTCCAGGAACGCCTTCAGACGGCGGTTCATGTTCGCGCCGTAACTCTCTGTGGTTCCGAAGGGATCGGGGATCGCCGTCAACGGCTTGTGGAGATCTTGCGCGACCTTCTCGCGATTCGGAATGTTGTCGGGCACGGCGCGCAGACCGTCCATGTCGTCGGAGAAGGCGTAGAGCCGGGTCGGCCAGCCGGTCAGGCGCTCGAACATCTGGCGCACCAACGAAGTCCGAAAGACCTCAGCAAAGGTGCCGATATGCGGCAGCCCGGACGGCCCGTAGCCGGTCTCGAAGAGGACGAAGCCCTTGTCGGGCAGCCGCCCGCCCAGCCCTTCGATCAGCCCCACCGCCTCGACCACCGGCCAAGCCTTGCTCGCGCGCAGCAGTGCCAGATCTTCCGCCATCGTTGCTCCGAAACTTACCAGCGCCGTGCTCAGTCTGCATCTTAGGAGAATTGCACAAGGTTGCCAGGGCCGGAGGGTGAACGACGGCTGCTGAGATGGGACCTTGACCGTGATCCGAATGGCGCGGGCCG
>DATAOG010000265.1:0-3218 GCA_036265855.1 Geminicoccaceae bacterium
GCCAGCGGCCATTGTCGCGTGCCCCCGAGGAATCCTCGTAGGTCACGTCGCCGCCGTCGACGAAGTAGATGTTGAAAGCGGCGCCCGAGGCGGCGGTGCCGGAGACCGTGTTGCCGCTCATCACGTCGATGAAGTTCTGGCCCTTCAGCTGCTCGGGCGCGGCAAGCGAGGGCGCCGCGATTCCGAACGCGCTCAAGGCTGCGAGGATTGCGAGCAGCTCTCGGTGGCGCATGCGGATGCCTCCTTGTCTACCTAACCCCTTCCATCCTGACCCAGGTGGGCGGGCTGCGCAACTGCCGCCGGCCGGATGCGCCCCTCGGCGCCGCCCGGCCCTCGCACGCCGCCCTGTTCCGGATGCTTGCGAATCGCCCGTTCGCGTCTCCAACGAGCCTGGACGGCGGGCGCGATTGCGGTTATCCGCTTGCCGACCGGCGGCTGCGGAGCCTGGAACCGAACCGCCGGGTCGGGGGCATACAAATTTTCGGGGAGGAGAAGGATCGTGGTCGGACGGTTCGCTTCGGCCGCCCTCGCGGCGGTCGTGATTCTGGGCGCCGCCGTCGCTCAGGCGCAGACGCTCGAGCGGGTGCGCGCGACCGGCACCTTCACGATCGGCTATCGCGAGGACGCGGCGCCGTACTCTTATCGGAACGCGCTCGGCGAGCCGGACGGCTATTCGGTCGAGCTCTGCCGCGCGATCGCGACCAACGTCAAGGACGCGCTCGGGCTCGCCAACATCAAGGTGGTCTACCGGCCCGTCACGACCGAGAACCGTTTCCAGGAGGTCCAGGACGGCCGGGTCGACATTGAATGCGGCGCGACCACGGTCACGCTCAGCCGGCGCGAGCTGGTCGACTTCTCGCTGTTCACCTTCATCGATGGTGCGAGCGTGCTGCTGCGCGCCGACAGCCCACCGGACCTTCAGGGTCTGGCCGGCAAGAAGGTCGGGGTGCGCGGCGGCACGACCACCGAGCAGGCGCTACGAAACACGCTCGCCCAGGAGAAGATCGCCGCCGAAGTGGTCACCGTCGGCAGTCACGACGACGGTCTGCAACAGCTTCAGAAGGGCCAGGTCGCCGCCTATTTTGCCGATCGGGCGATCCTTCTGTTCCTGATCGCGAAGAGCCAGGACCAAGGCCTGCGGGTATCCGAGCGCTTCTTCACGTTCGAGCCCTACGCGCTCGCGCTGCATCGGGGTGACCACGTCTTCCGGTTGCTCGTGGACCGGACGCTGAGCGCCCTCTACCGCTCGGGCAAAATCCACGAGATCTTCACCCACTCGTTCGGCGAGAATGCCCACGAGAGCGACATGCTGAAGGCGCTCTACATCATCGACGGCCTGTCGAGGTAGCGCGCGGCCGGGCCGGCCGGGCTTCCTGGTCGTGGCGTGACCTGCTAAGCAGGGCGCCCGAGCGCGGAGACGGCAGATGGCGGCGGCGATCTTCTGGCACGGCGGCAGATGGTACCAGGATCAGCAGCCGAAGCTGCTCGGGCCCATGGACCACGCGATGTGGATGGCAAGCCTCGCGTTCGACGGCGCGCGCGCCTTCGACGGCCTCGCGCCGGATCTGGACCGGCACTGCGCCCGGCTGATCGATTCGACCCGCAAGATGCTGCTCGAGCCGACCATGGACGCCGAGGCGGTCGAGGACCTCTGCCGCCAGGCGATCGGTCGCCTGCCGCAAGGGCTCCCGGTCTACGTTCGGCCGATGTTCTACGCCACGCGCGGCTTCGTCACCCCGGAGCCGGACTCGACCGAGTTCGCGCTCGCGGTCTACGGCTCGCCGATGCCCGAGCCCGGAGGGATCAGCGTCTGCTTCTCGAGCTACCGGCGGCCGGCGCGCGATGCCGCCCCGACCGATGCCAAGGCCGGCTGCCTCTACCCGAACATGCAGCGCGCGCTGGTCGAGGCCTCCGCCCGCGGGTTCGACAACGGCATCACGCTCGATGCCTCGGCGAACGTCGCCGAGCTCGCGACCGCCAACCTGTGGATCGTCAGAGACGGCGTCGCGCTCACCCCGGCCTGCAACGGCACCTTCCTGAACGGCATCACCCGCCAGCGGGTGATCAAGCTCCTGCGCGAGGCCGGCACCGAGGTCCAGGAGACGACGCTGACCCGCCAGGACATCCTGGACGCCGACGAGGTCTTCTCCACGGGCAACTACGGCAAGGTCCTGCCGATCACCCGGGTCGAGGACCGCCACTACCAGGCGGGCCGCATCTACCAGCAAGCCCGCGAGCTCTATTTCGAGTTCGCCCGCACCCAGCCCGTCTGAGGCCGTCCGATGCGCGCCGCCGGGCCGGTCGCCGGCGAACCGAAGCATCTCGCCTAGCTCTCGAACGCGAGCAGCCAGGCGAGCGCGAACAGACCGCCCGCCAGCAGGCCGTAGGCGCGCTGCGCGACCGTGCCCTGCGGCACCCGCTCGCCGGCATGCGCGAGCGCGAGGCCGATCGCGACCCCGGCCGCGAAGCCCGCGACATGGGCCCAGACCGCAGTCCGCTCGTCGCCGAAGCCCAGGAAGGCGAGCAGCATGATCCCGGCGCTGATCGGCGCCCAGCGCCGGAGCCCGCCGCGCCAGGGAATGATCCGGGACCGGCGGGTGTGGCCCGAGAGCATGCCGAGCCCGCCGAACACGGCGGTCGAGGCGCCGATCGCGCTATGACCGGCGGCGTGCACGAGCGCATCGAGCGCATTGCCGATCGCGCCGGCCAGAAGCAGCGCGAGCCAGGCCAGGCCCGAGCCGAGCAGTTCCGCGACCAAGAGGCTCACGATCATGCCGAACGCGAGATTGCTCATCAGGTGGCCGAGATCGGCGTGCAGCGAGAGCGCCGTGATGGTCCGCCACCAGTCGCCCGCGCGGATCAGCCCGGCGTCCGCCGCGCCCGCAGCCAGCCAGTCGATCGAGAAGGCATCCCGCCGCTCGGCGCCGAAGAAGAACAGCAGAACGGCGGCGTAGACGAGCGCGCCTTCGGCCCGGCGGAGCGCCGCACGGGCCGGGGACGGCGGCCGCCTCGGGGCGGCGTTCTCACGCTCGTAGCAGGCGAGCTCGTAGTCGGCGCGCAGCGCCAGGGAGGCTGGCACGCAGAGCCTGACCGCGCCGGCATCGCGGAGCAGGTGAACCTCGATCCCGACCGCGGCCAGCACCAGCGCCCGCTGCTCGGCCTCGCCGGCGGTGCCGAACCGGCCGACCTCGACGAGCTCGGTCATGCGGCCAGCCGAG
>DATAOG010000266.1:0-4589 GCA_036265855.1 Geminicoccaceae bacterium
GATCAGCAACGACATGCGCGATCTGCTGGCGAGCGACGACCCGCGGGCCGCGCAGGCGGTCGAGCTGTTCGTCTACCGGATCGGTCGCGAACTTGGCGCGCTCACGGCCGCGCTCGGCGGCCTCGACGGGCTCGTGTTCACTGCCGGCATCGGCGAGCGCTCGGCCGCGATCCGCGAGCGGGTCTGCGCGCGCGCCGGCTGGCTCGGAATCGAGCTCGACGACGCTGCCAATCGCTCAGGCGGGCCGAAGATCTCGAAGGCCGCCAGCAAGGTCGGGGTCTATGCGATTCCGACCGACGAGGAACAGATGATCGCCCGCCACACGCTTTCCGTGCTCGGCCGGGCGCCCATTGCCGGAGCAGGCTGATGGCCACGACCGAGAGAACCGTGCCGTTCGATGCCAATCTCCGCCGCCTCGAGGGCAAGAAGGGCCTCGTGATCGGTATCGCCAACGAGAACTCGATCGCGTACGGCTGCGCCCGCGCCTTCCGCTCCTTCGGCGGCGAGCTCGCGCTCACCTACCTGAACGACAAGGCGAGACCCTACGTCGAGCCGCTCGCGCAGGAGCTCGAGGCGCCGATCTTCCTGCCGCTCGATGTCCAGGTCCCGGGCCAGATGGAGGCGCTGTTCACGGAGATCGGTCGGCGCTTCGGCCAGCTCGATTTCGCGCTCCACTCGATCGCCTTCGCGCCCAAGGCAGACCTCCAGGGCCGCGTGGTCGACTGCTCGCGCGAGGGCTTCCTCCTGGCCATGGACGTCTCCTGCCACTCCTTCATCCGGATGGCGCGGCTCGCCGAGCCGCTGATGAAGAACGGCGGCGCTTTGTTCACGATGAGCTACTTCGGCGCCGAGCGCGTGGTCGAGAACTACAACCTGATGGGTCCGGTCAAGGCCGCGCTCGAGGCCTCGGCGCGCTATCTGGCGGCCGAGCTCGGGCCCAAGGGCATCCGCGTCCACGCGATCTCGCCCGGGCCGCTCAAGACCCGCGCCGCGTCCGGCATCGCCCATTTCGACGCGCTGCTCGACCAGGCGGCGGAACGGGCGCCGGCGCGCCGTCTGGTGACGATCGAAGACGTCGGGTTCGCGGTCGCGGGGCTCGCCACCGACGCCGCCAAGCTGATCACCGGCGATACGATCTACATCGACGGTGGCTATCATATCATGGGCTGAGCTACCTTTGTGCGTCGTCGCTCGAGCGACCTGGCATACCAGCGCCCGTGGATCTCGGGCGGCAAGGCCGGGGCCATGGAGGGAGGCTGAGGATGGGCTGGCGAGTGCGCGCGATGGCGCTGGGCCTGCTGGCGCTGCTGCCCGGGTGCCAGGGGACCCAGATGACCGGCGAGCAGAAGACGGCCGCGATCGGCGCCGCCGCCGGCACCGGGCTTGCGATGGTCGCGGGCGGCAGCTTCGGTCAGGTGGTCGGCGCGGGGCTGGTCGGCGGCGCCGCCGGCTACCTCGGCGGCCATCTGCTGGACGGCAACAAATAGGCCATCACGTGACGCGACCTGGATCGGGGACAATCATGACGGCACGCACCTTGAGCCTCTGCCTGCTCGGCCTGGCTCTCGCGACAGGCCCGGCGGGGGCGCAGCAGCCGCAGACCCCGCCGTTCGAGGATCTGGTCTTCCTCAGCTGCAGCGACGCCCAGGCGATGCCGCCGGAGCAACGGGTGGCCGTCGCGCTCGCGCTCGCCGACCGCGCCGCAAAGCATTACGGCATCGCCCTCCCGGACAACCAGGCGGAGGGCCGGGAGCTCGGGCTGCTGGTCCGCGGAGGGTGCACGATGTTTCCGCAGGCGCTCTTGTTCGGCGTGATCGCCCAGGCCGTCAGGCTCGAAGCCGAACGGCTGAAAGCCGCGCGCTGAAGGCCGGGCTGGGTTGACAATGTTGCGTTGCATCGACCGCAAGCGGTCTGAGACGGAGGATCAAGCATGCGCCTCACGCCCATTCTGATGACCGGCGCCGCGCTGACCGGCGCCTTCCTGAGCGGCCCTGCCATGGCGCAGCCGGCGAGCACGGGGGGCACCGAGGTCGAGTCCGCGCCGAGCAACCGCACGACCTACACCGTCGGCCTGGGCGCGGGCCTGGCACCGGACTACGAGGGCTCGGACCATTACGAGATCGTTCCGCTCTGGAACCTGAGGGTGAACAACCTCTACAATCCGAACACGTTCGTTCAGATTCTCGGCCCGCGGCTCCGGTCGAACTTCCTCCCCAGTCCGCACTGGCAACTGGGCCTCGACGGCCAGTTCATCAAGGAGCGCGACCATCACGTCCACGACAACGCGGTCAGCGATCTGAAGAGCGTCGACCCGTCGCTGATGCTCGGCGTGATCGGCGGCTACGACTTCCTGGCCGATCCGCGGGAGCAGCTGGCCGTGCAAGTCGAGGCCCGGCAGGATGTCGCCAACGGCAACGGCGCTCTCGTGAGCCTCCGGGGAGTGTACGGGACGCCGCTGTCGGAGAGCTGGCGCATCGATACTTCGGTCGAGGGCACCTGGGCGAGCGAAGACTACATGAGCAACTATTTCGGCATCGACGCGGCGGATTCCGCCCGCAGCGGGCTCAGCCAGCACAATGCCGATGCCGGTTTCGAGAGCGTCGGCTTCGGCGGCTCGCTCACCTACAACTTCTCGGAACGATGGAGTCTGTCGGGGCTCGCGAGCTACACGCGCCTGCTCGGCGATGCCGCGGACAGCCCGATCGTCAAGGACCAGGGCGACAAGAACCAGCTGTTCGGCGGCGCGCTGGTCAACTACCGCTTCTGAGCTCTCGGCAGGCCGACCCGAGCCGGAGGAACTGCCCCGATGATGCCAAAACCGAGCTGGAGCGGTGCCGCGGGCGAGAACCGGATCGAGCGTACCGTCGGCCTCGTGATGCTGGCGATCCTGGCGGTCGGCTGCGTGCTCGTGCTGCGGCCGTTCTTCACCGCCGTGTGCTTCGCGCTGATCCTGGTGGTCGCCACCTGGCCGGGCTTCGAGCGTCTGCAGCGCGTGCTCGGCGGCCGCCGGTCGCTCGCCGCGTTCCTGATGATCACGCTCGCGACGCTCGTGTTCGTGCTGCCGCCGGCCCTGGTCGCCTCGAGCGTCGACTACAACGTGGCCGGCACCGTGCAGCTGCTGCGCGACATCTCCGCCCACGGCCTGCCGCCGCCGCCGGCCTGGGTCGCCCAGATCAACGTGATCGGGCCGGAGATCCACGCCCGCTGGCAGGCGCTCGCGGGCGCAGAGCCCGAGGCCATGGAACGCATCCAGGCGTTCGTCGTCTGGGCGCGGACCGAGCTGATCGGCGCCGGCCTCAGCCTCGGCAACGCGGTCTTGCAGCTGATCCTCGCGATGCTGACGGCATTCTTCCTCTATCGCGACGGCGCGGCGGTCCGGCGCAGCCTGATCACGGCTGGCCGGCGGATCGCCGGCGACAACGCGCCGCGGCTGCTCCGGGTCGCCGAGGCGACGATCAACGGCGTCGTCTACGGCGTGCTCGGGACCGCGCTCGCCCAGGCGCTGCTGCTGCTGATCGGGCTCTGGATCGCCGGCATCCCGGCGGCCCTGCTGCTCGGGCTTCTGCTGTTCGTTCTGTCGCTGATTCCGTTCGGGCCGCTCCTGGTCCTGGGACCGGCGGCGGTCTGGCTGTACCTGAACGGCGAGGCCGGCTGGGCGGGCTTCATCATCGCCTGGGGGGTTGCCGCGGGCGTGCTCACCGACAACGTGCTCAAGCCCTGGCTGATCAGCCGCGGCAGCGACCTGCCGCTGATCCTGATCCTGTTCGGCGTGATCGGCGGCGCCGTCGCGTTCGGCGGTCTTGGCCTGTTCCTCGGCCCGACCCTGCTCGCGGTCGGCTACGAGCTGATCCGCGAATGGAACGCCGTCGACCAGCCGCAGCTGAGCCTGACCGGATAGCCCGGCTCGGTCCGCGCTGAACCCGGAGGGCCGCGGGGCCGGCGCGGGGCTTTTCGCCGCGCGCCGGGCCGGCTATCTAGAACGGCGAATGCACCCAGGCACCGCCCGAGACGCCATGCAAAGCTCGAACGAGATCCGCAAGGCCTTCCTCGACTATTTCGCGCGCCACGGCCATGAGGTCGTGGCGTCCAGCCCGCTCGTGCCGCAC
This sequence comes from Geminicoccaceae bacterium, assembly GCA_036265855.1. Lineage (GTDB taxonomy): Bacteria > Pseudomonadota > Alphaproteobacteria > Geminicoccales > Geminicoccaceae > DATAOG01. Next base: position 4,107 of record DATAOG010000266.1, read on the forward strand.
AACGACCCGACGCTGCTCTTCACCAACGCCGGCATGGTCCAGTTCAAGAACGTGTTCACCGGGCTTGAGCGCCGGGCCTATCGCCGCGCCGCCAGCTCGCAGAAATGCGTGCGCGCCGGCGGCAAGCACAACGACCTCGACAACGTCGGCTACACTGCCCGTCACCACACCTTCTTCGAGATGCTCGGCAACTTCAGCTTCGGCGATTACTTCAAGGAGCTGGCGATCGAGCTCGCCTGGAAGCTGGTGACCGAGGAGTACGGGCTGCCCGCGGACCGCCTGCTGACCACGGTCTATGCCGAGGACGAGGAGGCCTATCAGCTCTGGCGCAAGATCGCGGGCCTGCCCGAGAGCCGCGTGCTCAAGATCCCGACCTCGGACAATTTCTGGCAGATGGGCGATACCGGGCCCTGCGGCCCCTGTTCCGAGATCTTCTACGACCACGGCCCCAAGGTTCCGGGCGGACCGCCCGGCAGCGAGGAC
>DATAOG010000267.1:0-5823 GCA_036265855.1 Geminicoccaceae bacterium
AGGTCGCGGCCCTGATCGCGCTGCTCGTGCTGGTCCCGCCGCTGGCCGACCACCCCTACATCACGACGATCTTCATCTCGGCGCTGATGTTCGGGATCTTCGGCGCGATTTACGATCTGATGCTGGGCTACGCCGGGCTCGCGAACTTCGGCTACGCCGGCTTCATCGCCGCCGGCGCCTACGGCTCGGCGCTCGCCTCCTTCCACTATGACGTGAGCCCCTGGTTAGGCCTTTTGATCGGCGGGCTCTGCGGCGGGTTGATGGGTCTGTTCACCGGCCTGATCACGCTCCGGCTGAAGGGCCTCTACCTCGGGCTCACGACCTGGTTCGTCGCCGAGGCGCTGCGCTTCACGATCGCCAACACGCCCGAATACACGCGCGGCGTGCTCGGGCTCGCGGTGGCACCATTCCCGAACCTGTTCGGCATCGATTTCTCGCGCGGCCAGCTGCTCCACTACTATTACCTGCTGCTGGCGCTCGGCGCTCTGATCCTGATCGCGATGCAGCTCCTGGTCAGCTCGAAGATCGGGCTCGCGTTTAGGGCGATCCGCGAGGATCAGCTCGCGACCGAGAGCCTCGGGCTCAACGCCACCAAGTACAAGCTGATCAACTTCACGGTCGCCTGCTGCTGCACCGGCGTGATCGGCTCGTTCTACGCCCACTATCTCGGCATCCTGTCGCCAACGCCCGAGGAATTCGGCGTGCCGCGCACCGTCGAGATCCTGACGATCTGCTACGTCGGCGGCCGCGGCACGCTTTGGGGCGCTCTGTTCGCGGGCTTCCTTCTGATAGGCTTCCAGGAATACTTCCGCGAGCTCGAGGCCTGGCGCCTGGTGATGTTCGGCGTGCTCCTGATCCTGGTCATGATGTTCGCGCCCAAGGGGCTGGCCGGCTTCAAGAGATATCTGTGGTGAATGCTTGCCTTAAGCGTCACCAGCTCGCGTCCTCATCGAAGCGGAAGGCGTCGCCCTTGCGGCGGATGTGGCCGGCCGACGGCAGCGGGAAATGCGCCGTGCAGATCAGCGTGTCGGTCTCGCAGTAGCGCTCGAGGAAGGCCCGCCTCGTGCGCTTGGCGATCTCCGGATCCAGTCCGGCCAGGCGGTCCATTCGGGGTGCAAAAGCTGGATCGGCGAGTGCATGACGTCGCCGCACATGACCGCGCGCTCGCCCCTGGACGCCAGGCAGATCGCGACGTGGCCCAGCGTGTGCCCGGGCGTCGGCTCGAGCGTGATCTGATCATCGAGCGCGAAATCGTCGCCGACCACTTCGGCCTGCCCGGCCGCGATCACCGGCAGCACGCTGTCCTCGAGCGCCGCGCGCGAGAACTTCGGATGACCTTGCTCCCAGGATTCGAGCTCGGTCCTGGAGAAAACATAGCGGGCATTCGGAAAGGTCGGGACCCAGCGGCCGCCCTCGAGCCTCGTGTTCCAGCCGACGTGATCGACGTGCAGATGCGTGCAGAGCACGTAATCGATCTGCTCGGGCGCGATCCCGAGCCCGGCCAGCGCCCGCATGTAGGTGTCGTCGGACTTCAGATGCCAGAAGGGGCGGTTCGGCCGCTCCTTGTCGTTGCCGACGCAGGAATCGATCAGGATCGTGTGCCGCGCCGTGCGCAGAAGATAGCTCTGGACCGGGAACAGCAGCGCCCCGCTCTTCGGGTCCATGGCCCTGGGCTTGAGCCAGCTCTCGTGCGCCGCCCAGTCCTCGCGCGTGGTTTCCGGGAAAAAGACCAGCGGATCGAACGGCGAGACGATCTCGAGCGCGCGCACGATCGAGATCTCGCCGATCTGCCTTCCCTGCCATGCCATGTTCACCTCCCTCGCAATCTTGGATCGCTGCCCCGCGGGCGATGCGGCCGCGCCGGCGCCGGTCGGCCGACCCCGATGCCAAAGCCGATCCGCTAGCGTCCGACCCCTAAGCCGGCGCCGCCGCGAGCGCATGCGCGGCGTCGGGGTCGACGATCCGGCCGCGCTCGATGTGGAAGATCCGGTCGAGCAGGTCGGCGACATGAGTCTCGTTGGATTCGGCGAGCAGCACCGAGACGCCTTCCTGCTTCAGGTTCGAGAGCACCTCGGCGAGCCGGCGGGCGAGCGCCGGGGCGAGCCCCTCGAACGGCTCGTCGAGCAGCAAAAGGCGCGTGCCGGCCATCAGCGCGCGCCCGAGCGCCACGAGCTTCTGCTGGCCGCCCGAGAGCTGGATCGCGCGGCTGCGGCGGAATTTCTCGATCTCCGGCATCAGCGCCAGGATCCACTCGAGCCGGCCGCCGGCGCCCTCGATGTGCATCGACCAGGCCGGCAGCATCAGGTTCTCCTCGACCGTGAGGTCGGGAACCAGCCGGCGGTCCTCGGGCATGTAGCCGAGCCCGAAATGCGGCCGCCGGTGGGGGTGCACCGCCATCAGGTCGATGTCGCCGAGCTCGGCCCTGCCGGTCGCCGGCACGAGCCCCATCAGCGCCCGCATGAAGGTGGTCTTGCCGGCGCCGTTGCGGCCGATCAGGCCGCCCATCTCGCCCTCGTCCATGGCAAGCCCGACGCCATCCAGAATCTGGACCGGTCCGATCCGGGCGTCGAGGCCGCTGACCCTGAGCATCGGGACTCAGGCCCGGACCTGGGCCGCGGCCGGGCGCGCGGAGCGGTGCAGCGTCTCGCCGACCACGAACCGCTTGACCTTCTGGTCGTGCAGCGCCTCAGCCGGCGGCCCGTCGGCGATCACGGTGCAGTCGTAGAAGGCGAGCACGCGCTCTGAGTAGCGCTCGACGATCTCCATGTCGTGCTCGACGAACAGCACGGTCAGCCCGGTCGCGGCGAGCGCGCCGATCACGACCTCCATGATCTCGTACTTCTCCTCGACGCTGATGCCGCTGGTCGGCTCGTCGAGCAGCACGAGGCGCGGCCCGGCGGCGACCGCCATCGCGATGTCGAGGAGCTTGCGCACCCCCTGGGGCAGCGTGCTCGCGACCGCGTGGCGGTAGGCCGCGATCCGGTAGCGGTCGAGGATCGCTTCGGCGTCGTCCAGCAGCCGGCGCGTGCGAAGCGGCCGCCAGATCGCGTCGGCGCCGCGGCGCGCGATTCCGATCGCGATTGCCATGTTGTCGAGCACCGACAGCGTCGAGAACACCTGCGCGACCTGGAACGAGCGGCCGACGCCAAGGCGCGTGATCTCGCGCGGCGAGAGGTCGGTGATGTCGTTGCCCTCGAAGCGGATGCGGCCGCAGGACGGCTTCAGGTAGCCCGTGATCAGGTTGACGAAGGTGGTCTTGCCGGCGCCGTTGGCGCCGATGATGCCGACCGTCTGGCGCGCCGGCACGGCGACCGTGATGTCGCGCGCGGCGGTGATGTTGCCGAACGTCTTGCCCAGCCCTTGGACCTCGAGGACCGGTGCGATCATGGGCTCAGGCACCCACGCGCCGGCGCTCGAACAGCGACCAGAGCCCGCCCGGCACGAACAGGATCGTCAGCAGCAGCGCCGCACCCAGCATCAGCTGCCAGATGTCGGGCGTGTAGGTCATCGCGAAGCTCTGCACGAGCTCGAACAGCAGCGCGCCCAGGAACGGCGCGATCACGCTGCCGGTGCCGGCCAGGATGGTCACGAACACGAAGCCGCCCGAGGTCGTCCAGTAGGCCATCTCGGGGTCGATGTGGCCGACCGCAAGCGCGGTCAGCACGCCGCCGAAGCCGGCGAGCGCGCCCGCGATCACGACCTCGAGGTGGATCACGGAGCGCACCGAGACGCCGAGATACTCGACCCGGATCTCGTTGTCGCGGATCGGCGAGGCGAGCTGGCCGATCGTCGAGCGCAGGAAGATCTGCACGAGCCAGGCGGCGATCAGGCCGGTGACGATGGTCAGAAGGTAGACGCTGCGGACCAGCGCGCCGCCGCCCGGCGCGTAGCCGAGGAAGGACGGCTGCGTGATGTTGACCCCGTCGGTCGAGCCCAGCGCCTCGGTGTTCACGAGCAGGCCATAGAGCAGCATCGAGAACGCGAGGCTCAGCATCGCAAAGAAGATCTCGCGGTAGCGGGCGAGCAGGAGGCCGACCGCCCAGGCGATCACGGCCGCCACCGCGCCGCCGAGCAGCAGCAGAAGGATCGCGTCCGAGAGCCCGAGCCAGCGGCCGGCAAGCCCGGCCGCGTAGCCGCCGACGCCATAGTAGAGCGCCTGGCCGAACGACACCAGCCCGGTCCGCCAGAGGATCATCAGGCCCAGCACGACCAGCGCCTTGGCGATCGCGACCGTGCTGAGGAAGAGCGCCCATTGCGGCAGCAGGAAACCGCCGATCGCGGCGGCGACGAACACCGCGGCCAGAACCCCGAGCGTCCGGTCGGGCATCAGATCCGTCTCGCCTGGACGCGGCTGAACAGGCCCTCGGGTCGGACCGCGAGCACCAGCGCCATGACCGCATAGACCACGAACAGCTCGCCCTGCGGGAACAGGTGCACGGCCGCCGCCCGGCACAGGCCCACGATCAGCGCGCCGACCAAGGCACCCGGAATGCTGCCGAGCCCGCCGATCGCGACGACCGCGAACGCGATCACGATGACCTCGACCCCGAGCCCGGGCGTGACCGAGATCTTGGGTGCCGTGAACGCGCCGCCGAAGGCGCCGAGCACCGCCCCGATCAGGAACGTGATCGCGAACACCAGCGTGACGTTGATGCCGAGCGCGGTCGCCATCTCGCGATCGTGGATCACCGCCACCAGCAGCTTGCCCCACCTGGTACGGTTCAGCCCCCACCAAGCGGTAAGCGCGATCAGGCCGGCGAGCCCGATCAGCGCGAGATCGTAGTTCGAGATGATCATGTCGCCCGCGACCACGTTGCCGAGCGCGACGTAGGGCTGGTAGGCGAAATGGGAATCAGCACCCCAGATCAGCCGGAGCACGTCCTCCAGGATCAGGAACACGGCGTAGGTGACCAGCACCACGATCACCTCGTCGCGGCCGTAGACCCAGCGCAAGAGGCCGCGCTCGAGGATCGCGCCGAGCAGGATGCCGATCAGCACCGCGGCCAGCAGCATGGCCGCGAAGCCGCCCACGACCGGCAGGCCGGCATCGAAGTAGAGCCCGACCAGGGTCGCCGCGCCATAGGCGCCGAACGCATAGAACGAGCCATGCGCGACGTTCAGGATCTTCATGACGCCGAAGATCAGCGACAGGCCGACCGCGACGATGAACAGCCAGGCGGCGTAGACCAGGCCATCCATCAGGATCGCAAAGCCGATCAGCGTCGCTTCGCTCAAAGGCCTGACCCGGCTGCAGCGGCCGGGGGCGATGCGCGCGGCACCGCCCCCACCTCGTGCGCCGCCGCCGGCTCGCCGCTCAGCCGCATTTGGCGCCCGGCATGCCGGCCTTGAGCCACTCCACGCTGGGCGTGTCCTTGGGCGGGTTGACGCAGTCCGCCGGGTAGCGGATCACGTCGACCAGCGTCGGCTTGTTGCTCTCCTTGTCGAACTTGAAGGTGCCGTAGGCGGTATCGCTGATCGCCTGATGACCCTTGCCGAGCACCATCTCGACCTGCCCGGCCGCTGACTCGAAGGTCAGATTCTCGAACGCCTTGATCACGTCCGGGGTCGCGGGATTGCCGCCCTTGGCCTTGGCCGCCTCGTCGAACGCCGTCTTCAGCCCGAGCAGCGCCTGGACCATGTGGTACGCCGAATAGACCGGCGGCGTGTTGTAGCGGTCACTGAAATTGGTCTGCAGCCAGCGGTTCAGCTCGCTGTCCGGCGCAAGGACGCCGTTCGGGCCGCGCGCGCCGATCACGGCGCCATCCGGCATCTTCGAGCCGAGCCGGAACATCGCGGTCTCGGCCGAGGGCAGCACCATCGGCA
>DATAOG010000268.1:0-2610 GCA_036265855.1 Geminicoccaceae bacterium
CGGCGGCGCAGCTCGACCAGCTGCACCCGCACGCCGGCCCGCGCCGAGGGCTCGGCGCTCGCCGCTCGCGATGCAAAGGGCGCGATCTGGGGCTGCGCGGTCATTCCTCGGCCACCCGCGCCCGCGACCGGCTCTGGTCGATGAACGACAACAGGAAGAGCAGCGTCGCCGCCAGCAGCAGCGCGGCGAGCGAAACCGCGACCGCGACGCTGGCGTTGCGCTTGCCGAGCAGGTTGATCACGACCTGCAGCGTGTCGAAGTTGAGCAGCGAGGAGATCGTGAACTCGCCGAGCACGAGTGCCACCGAGATCAGCGCCGCCGACATGATGGCGCCCATGATGTTCGGCACGACGATCCGCCAGATCACGCCGGTCCAGGAGCAGCCGAGGCTGCGCGCGGCCTCGGACAGCGTCACGAGATCGAGCGCGCCGAGCCCCGCGGCCAGCGCCCGATAGGCGAACGGCAGCACCAGGATCGTGTAGACGAAGGTCAGCGTGTTCGGCGATTCGCCGAGCAGGCTCCAGACCCAGCGGTAGACCGGGGCGAGCCCGACCACGAGCACGATCGCGGGGATCGTCAGCGGCAGGAGACAGACGAACTCGACCAGCCGCAGAAGCCTTGGCAACCGGAGCTGGACCCAGACCATGGTCGGCACCAGCAGCACGAGCATCAGGGCGACGGTCAGCACGGCGAGCTCGAACGAGACCCGCATCGCCTGCAGCAGATCCGGGTCGGCGCCGATCGCGACCCAGGCGGCGACGCTGCGCTGGCCGTGCAGGCCGCGGGTCGAGAACTCGAGCATCGCCGCGAGCGGCAGCAGCATGTAGACGCCGGTCAAAAGCAGCACCGCCAGCCGCAAGGCGCTGGTGCCGAACGGGCGCCGGCCGGGGCCGCTCAGCGCAGCCATCGCGAGGTCCGCCTCTGCAGCAGCGCGTAGACCGACATGGTCAGCGCCACGATCAGGATCATGCCGAACGCCAGCGCCTTGCCGACGTTCTGCTGGCCGAGCACGACCTCGCTCGTGAGGAAGGTGCCGATCCGGAGTGGCACGAGCGGGCTCGCCTGCGAGATCAGCGCCTTGGCGGTCGCGTAGGCCGAGAACGCGTTGGCGAACAGAAGCAGCGTCGCGCCGAGGAAGGACGGCCAGAGGATCGGGAAGCCGACGTGGCGCCAATAGGTCCAGGCGCTGCCGCCCAGGCTGTCGCAGGCCTCCCGCCATTGCGGCCTGAGCCCGTCGACCGCAGGCAAAAAGACGATCACCATCAATGGGATCTGGAAATAGGTATAGACCAGCACGAGGCCCGGCAACTGGTAGATCCAGGCGCCCCAGGCGAAGGTGTCGACGCCGAGCCGCTCGTGCAGGAAGAGCGTGACCAGGCCATTGAAGCCGAAGGTCGCGAGAAAGGCGAAGGCGAGCATGACCCCGCCGAACTGGGCGAGCGTGCCCGAGCCCGCGAGCACCAGCCGGCGCAAAAGGCCGTCCCGGCGCCCGAGCGAGACCGCCCAGGCCAGCAGCGCGCCGAACACCGCGCCCAGCAGCGCGGTGATCGCCGAGAGCACGATCGAGGTCACGAACGTCTGCAGGTAGCTGCCGCTCGCGGCCTGCGCGAGATTGACGAGCGTCAGGCCGCCGTCCGGCCCCTGGAAGGCGCCGACCACGACCAGCACGGTCGGCCAGAGCAGGAACAGCGCGACGAACGCCGCGAACGGCAGCACGCCCAGATAATCGAGCCGGCGGCGCAGCCCGACGCCGATGCCGGCGCGCGGCGCGGCATCGGCGAGCGGTGCGGTGGCTGCGAGCGGGCTGGCGCCCGGCTCTAGTGCGCTCGAGCTCACTCGACCGCCTGTTCCCAGTGCTCGATCAGGTACTGCTGGTTCTTCTTGAGCTGGTCCTGGGTCAGGAACACGGGCGTGCCCTTGACCTCCGGCAGTGCCTTGATCGCCTGCTGGTCGGCCGTGCCGGCCTTGACCATCGCCTCCAGCCGGACCGGCCGGGCGAAGCCCTGAAGCCAGATGTTCTGGCCCTCATCCGAATAGAGGAACTCCTCCCAGAGCCGCGCGGCCGCCGGATGCGGCGCGTCCTTGTTGATCGCCTGCACGTAGAAGGCGCCGACCACGCCACCCGGGGGTACGATCAGCTTCCAGTCGCGCTGGCCCTCGAGCTGCTTGGTCTGGGCGACGTTCAGATATTCCCAGTCGATCACGACCGGAGTCTGGCCGGACGCGATCGTCGCCGGCGTCGGATCGACCGGCAGGAAGTTGCCGGCCTCCTTCAGCTTGTGGAAGAACTCGATGCCGGGCGCGATGTCGTCGGCCGAGCCACCGTTGGCGAGGGCTGCCATCATGACGCCATGGAAGCCCGCGGACGCCTGGGTCGGGTTGCCGTTCAGCGCGACCTTGCCGCGGTAGTCGGGCTTGAGCAGATCCTTGACGTCCGTCGGCGCCGGCACGCTGCCGGCGTCATAGCCGATCGACATGTAGCCGCCGTAGTCGCTGAACCAGGTCCCGTCGGGGTCCTTCAGCGCATCGGGGATGTCGTCCCAGGTCGCGACCTTGTAGGGGCTGAACAGATCGGTGTTGCGCAGCGCGACGTTGCTGCCGAGGTCGAAC
>DATAOG010000269.1:0-3389 GCA_036265855.1 Geminicoccaceae bacterium
CGCGGCCCGCTCGCCGACGAGGCGCTCGCCGCCGGGGCGCTCGTGCGGCCCTTCGACTTCGAGCTGCCGAGCGAGTGCGCGTACTATTTCGTGGCCCCCGAGCTGCGGGCCGAGCAGCCCAAGATCCAGGCGTTCCGGACCTGGCTGCTCGCCGAGGTCGCCGGAGCGCGCGCCGATTCGGGCACCCGACTGGCGGCCGAATGAGCTGCCCTCGCGGCGAGGGTCAGCGGGCCGGAGCCGCGGTCGGTGCGGCAGGCCGGTCGCTCCGGCTTGCGCCGGTTTGGCGCAGCCGCTAACCATTCGAGTTGGGGTTGGGTGATAGGGGCGCGTGCCGATGACCGGCGCCGTCGTGAGCATCGCGCAGCAGAAGGGCGGCGCCGGCAAGACGACGCTCGCGATCCAGCTGGGGGTCGCCTGGCTGACCATGGGCCGGCGGGTCGCGATGCTCGACATCGACCCGCAGGCGAGCCTGTTCACCTGGTTCAATCTGCGCCGCCGGCGGCTCGGCGACGACGAGGGCGGTCTCATGGTCCAGGGGCTCTCGGGCTGGCGGCTCGGCGGCGAGGTCGGCCGGCTGCGCCGGGAATTCGACCTCGTGCTGATCGACAACCCGCCGCACGCCGAGACCGACGCCAGGAGCGCGTTGCGGGCGGCCGACCTGGCGCTGCTCCCCTGCCAGCCGAACGCGCTCGACCTGTGGGCATCGCAGACGACGCTCGAGCTGGCGCAAGCGGCGCGGACCGAGGCCCTGCTGGTGCTGAACCGAGTGCCGGCGCGCGGGCTTGCGGCCGACGCGATCCGGGCCGAGATCGAGCAGCAGCGCTGGCCGCTGGCCGCCGCGAGCCTCGGCAATCGCCAGGCGTTCGCGGCCTCGATCGCGGCCGGCCGGGGCGTCGCCGAGACCACGCCCAAGAGCCCGGCCGGCCTCGAGGTCACAGCGCTCGCTCACGAGGTGCTCGCCCGGCTGCCCCGATAAGCGGCCGAATTGCCGGCCGCGACGCAACTGCTACAAAGACCCGTGCCCTACGAGCCCGATCAGCCGAAGAGGTGGCGCGATGGACCCCTACCAGAGACGCACCGGCCCCGATGGCGACCTCGGCCAGCAGGCCAGCAGCTTCGTCAGCGGCCTCCTGACCTATCTGCGGACCCGGTCTCCGGACCACTGGCTGTTCTTCGCGATCGGCATCATCCTCGGCCTGCTGATCCGCTGAGCAGAGAGCCTGGCCGTGCGCCGATCTCGAATCGCGCGACCCCCGATCGCAGGCCACGATCGCGCTGGTGGCTTGTCGGCTGACTGCAGCTAGGGGGCGGCATGGAGGGAGATTGCCCAGGCGCGAGCATTCGCCTTAGCGTCGTCGCGCCGTTCTACAACGAGGAACCCGCGATCGGCACCTTCTTCGAGCGCCTCCTGCCGGCGCTCGAAGACATCACTTCTGACTTCGAGGTGGTCTGCGTCGACGACGGCAGTCACGACCGGACCTTCGAGCTGTTGGCCGCGCAGCACCGGCGCGACCCGCGGATCAAGGTTCTGGGCCTGTCGCGCAATTTCGGCAAGGAGCAGGCGTTGAGCGCCGGGCTCGATCTCACCTCGGGCGACGCCGTCATCCCGATCGACGCCGATCTTCAGGACCCGCCAGAGCTGATCCATGCCCTGGTCAAGCGATGGTGCGAGGGCTTCGATGTCGTGCTGGCGGTTCGCTCTGACCGGCCGGGCGACAGCACGCTCAAGCGCCTGAGCGCACGCCTCTTCTATGGCATCGTTGGCAGGCTCAGCGACGTGCCGGTGCCGGCGGACGTCGGCGATTTCCGCCTGCTTGACCGGCGCGTGGTGGAGGCCTTCCGCCGCCTGCCCGAACGCACCCGGTTCACCAAGGGGCTGTTCGCCTGGCTCGGCTTCAAGCAGGCGCGAATCGAATACAGCCGCCCGGCGCGCGTCGCCGGCGCCAGCAGGTGGCGCTACTGGACCTTGTGGAATCTCGCGCTCGAAGGCGTCTTCTCGTTCACCACCTGGCCGCTCCGGGTCTGGACGTATCTGGGCAGCGGCATTGCGGCGCTCGCGACCGGATACGCCGTCTTCATCGTCCTGCGCACCTTAATCCTCGGGATCGATGTGCCGGGCTTTGCCTCGATCGTAGTGCTGATCTCGTTCTTTGGCGGTCTCAATCTGATCGGGCTCGGGATCATCGGCGAATACCTCGGCCGCGTCTTCATCGAGACCAAAGGGCGCCCGAGGTATCTGATCGCCGACGCGCTCGGGTTCGACACCCTCCTCCCCCGGACGGGCAAGAAGGCCGCAGAACCTGGCCGGGAGCCAATGAATGTGACCGTGGACAGTGGCGGAGAGGACGTCCGCATCTGCAGGCAATGATCGGCGATGAGATGAGCACGTTCAGGCGTCTGGACGGCCGCAGCGGTCGAGTGCTCCGGTGCTCAGGCCCCGGCTCCTGAGCCGGTCCACGAGCTCGCCGTAGAAGGCGTCCAAAGCTGTCGTGCCATCGGGATAGCGCCAGATCTCGAAGTTTGTTCCGGTGACCGGCACGATCCCCGCCGGCGCGCCGAAGCGCGCCGCGATGGCGGCCGGCAGGACCTTCTGCGGCCCTTTCCTGGCCGTGACAACGAAACTGAAATGGCGGTGCCGCGGACAGCCCGAATGCCAGTCCCAGAAGGCGAAGGCGTTGCCAGCGAGCAGGAACGGCTGCGCCTGCGCACCGATCGGCGCCACGGTGAAGTCGGACCGGAGCGGGACCTTGTGCGCGACCCAATAGCTGGCGAGGCCTGCCTGGCCGATGCGGCCGGATCGCGCTTCGGCATCGAGCGCAACTATCAACGCGTCCTCGGGCGTTTTGCCGACGGCTACTTTGTGCGCCTGGAGCGCGAAAAAGGGCGTGCCGATGATCAGGATGACAGCCGACACGCCTGCCGTTACGGACCACGCCCAAAGACGGCCGACAGCATCGGCGATCCCGAGGGCGAGCGGCAGGGCCGCGATTGCGACCCCCCAGATCAGATAGCGAGCGGACAGCAGACCGGCACCCAGCATCAGCGCCGGCACCACGATCGCGGTCGCTGCGGATAACGCCAGGATATAGAGCCGGAAATTCAGGTCCTCGCGCCGCTCGGGCTGCATCGCCCAAAGCGACAGAGCCCCGCCCGCCGCGGCCAGGAAATAGACAAGGAGCAGGCTCAACTGCCCGTATTCCGCATAGTCCCTGCCGAGTCTCGCCAGGTTTTCACCGAGATGGCGGAGGCGCAGCGCGAACACCCGGTCGTCCTTGTAAAGCAGGAAGGGGAGGGCATCGAAACCGAGGCGCGATGCTTGGGCGAGCGCCATGGCGATCAGCGCAACCACAAAAGTAGCCAAGAGCCCGCGCAGGCAGATTCCGCCCGCG
>DATAOG010000270.1:0-1501 GCA_036265855.1 Geminicoccaceae bacterium
AGGCGCCGGCATCGAAGGCCTCGGCGTGCGCCGAGCGCTGCCGGATCGCCGGTCCGACCCGGAGCCCGAACCGCTCGAGGGCGGCGTGAATGCCGCGGCCGATCGCGGTCCGCCGGTCGACCCGGCTCGGGACCAGCATGCAGGCGGGCCTGGCGGCGCCGCGGACCGCCCGCGCCCGGCGCAGCAGCTCGAGCGCCTTGCCGGTCGCGCGCAGGTCGACGCCGGACGGCGTCACCGGGATCACGAACAGGTCCGCGATCAGGAGCGCCGATGCAATGCACGAGCCGACCTGGGGCGGCAGGTCGACCACGACGTGATCCGCGGCGGATTTCAGTGAGATCGCGCGCGCCACCCAGCGCTGGGCGTCGCGCTCGCCGCCGAGCGGTAGCGTCTCGACCGGCAGCGGCAGCCGCGCGCCGGCATGCCAGTCGGTCGCCGTGCCCTGACCGTCGGCGTCGATCAGGATCACGGTCTCGCCGCTGTCGGCGAGCGCCGAGGCCAGGTTGACCGCGATCGTGCTCTTGCCGGTGCCGCCCTTGAGATTGCCGACCGCTATCAGATTGCCCATGCCAGACCGCTCGCCCTGCTGTGCCGACCATCAACCGGCAAGCTAGCGAGCCAGGGTTAATGAAACCTCAATAGCGAGCCGCCGCCGGTTGCCGACGACCGGTCCGGCCACGCGCCAAGCGTCAACACGCCCGGTTGACGCCCCCGAGTTCGGCCGTTTACCGGTCGGCGGTGGCGGCAAGCCGCTCGTAAAGCGCGAGCGTCATCTCGATCACCCGGTCGAGCGAGAACTCGGCGATCGCGCGCTGCCGGCCCCGATTACCCATCTCAACCCGCCGCCTTTGATCGTCGACCAGGGTCCGCAGAGCCAGGGCTACCGCCTCCGGCGCCCGCGGCGGCACCAGCAGGCCGTTGTCGCCGTCCCGGACCACCTCGCGGCAGCCCGGAATGTCCGTGGTCACGATCGGTCGCGCGCAGGCGGCCGCCTCGATCAGCGCCCGCGGCACGCCCTCGCCGTAGAACGACGGCAGACACACGATCTGGCAGCTGGCGTAGACCTCCGGCATGTCCGACCGGTAGCCCCACCATTCGACGATGCCCTCCGCGACCCAGGCTTCGATCTCGGACTGGGGGACGCTCGCCCGGTTGTGCGCCGGCGGCTCGCCGACCAGGGCCATCCGGACCTTGACGTCGCTCTTGCGGAGAAGGCGCGCCGCCTCGACGAACTCGCCCACGCCTTTCGGCCAGACCAGGCGCGCCGGCATGATCACCAGCGGCACCCCCGGAGGTTCGGGGACCGGCCGGAACATCTCGACGTCGACACCCGAGCCGCGGATCAGGGCCGTCCGGTCCGACGCGACCAGATTGGCGCCGACCATCCGGTCGCGGTCCTCCGGATTTTGGAAGATCGCGCAGCTGTTGGCGTGCGCGAGCGCCAGCCGGTACAGGCCCAGCACGATGCGGCGCACCAGCAACGTCGATTTGCCGCCCTCGA
>DATAOG010000271.1:0-4684 GCA_036265855.1 Geminicoccaceae bacterium
CGTTGCAGTTCGCCCTCTGGGGCTCGGCGCTCTACACCGAACTCGCGGCCGGCCTCTGGCGGGCGCTCGCGTCGCCCTGGCTGGAGCCCGGATCGCAAGGCCCGATCTGGGCTGCCGACCGCGGTGGGGCGGAGCACCTCCGGACTGCCGATGCGTCAAATTGCGATCGCTCGCAAGTCCATTTCGAGCCAATCGTGGAAATGCCTTCGGGGGAAGCTCCCGAGTGCCGCGTGATCGAGGTGCCGCGCGCACGATGGCCAGGCCGGCGCGCGGCCGGCGGCAACCTGTCGGACCGAGGTTGAAGCCCGGGACGACAGGGCGGCGCCGGCGGGATGGCCTCGCAGAGTTGCGGCCTTCGTCGCAGCGGTCACTGGCCGTCTCCGCTCGCCGGCTGGGGCCAGAAGCTCTCGAGCCACGATATTTGCGGATGCTCACCGTCATGCGTGCATAGGCGACCAGGGCCGGCTGTTCGGCTCTGGCGGCGCCCTTTCGGCTAAGCTCGGCCTCCATCTCGGCCGCAGCTAAGGCTGGGCTTCGGAAGGGGCCGGCGCGTAGGTATAGCCGTCGACCGCCAGCAGATAGCCATCGAGATAGCTCGCCGGCAGCTCCAGCCGCTCCTGGTCCAGATCCGATCCCCCGCAGCTCCAGCCCAGCTCGACGCTCATGCCCTCGGGCAGGTATCGCGCGTGCCGTAGCGTCCGGTCTCGGACCGCGACCCGGTAGATCCGCTCGCTGTGGCAGCGCCAGAAATCGTTGCAGCGCTGGACCGTTGTGTACAGCTTTCGCCTTTGAGTATGACCGTGTTCGTCTTTGTATTTCTCGATGTAAACCTCCTGGACGGGCTCGCAGTAGCGGGCCGGCTCGCAACTGATCGACTGGTCGGCGAGCTCGAAGGTCGCGGCCTCCCCGGGACTGCCTTCGGGCCCGGCAAGCAGCCGCGCGCTGCTGAGCGCGCAGACCTCGCGCGCGGCCTCAGAGCGCGCCCACACCAAAGACCGGTGCTCGCCCATCGCAGACTCATCGACGCTCAGCACATGAGTGGTCCGGCCGTTGTCCAGATTCTTGCTACCGTACAGGCGGTAGCTGCGGGTGCCGGTGATGGTGGGCGCTAAGTAGCCGGCCTCTCCCGGGCCGAGATCGGCCAGCCGGACCTGCACCATCTCGGCGATCTCAGTCGGCGCCTTGGAAGCGTAGTAGTCGGGGCCGCGGCAACCGCCGGCGATCACCACCAGCACGACCGGGGCGATCAGGGACCGCGGTCGCAAAGCTTCCCCTTCCCGCATCTCTCTAAGATTAACCTGCCAGACCCGGCGTTGTTCCTTCGTCCGCTGCGCGCGAGCAGCAAGTTCCGGGCTGCGGCCCTAGCTTGTCCTGGTAAGCTCACCTCAGCTCTCTACTCGGAGGGATGAGTATGGTCGCGGTCATGAGCACCGAAGACAGCCGGAGTCTCGAGCAGCGGCTCGAGCGGCTCGACTGGCCGGCGCTGGAGGCCGGAATCGACGAGCTCGGCTACGCCACCACCGGGCCGCTGCTGTCGGCCGACCAATGCCGCGCGCTCGCCCGGCTCTACGGCGAAAGCGCGCGCTTTCGCAGCCGGATCGTGATGCGCCGGCACGCCTTTGGCGAGGGCGAATACCAGTATTTCGCAAGACCGCTGCCCGCGCTGGTCGCCGGCCTGCGCGAGCTGGCATACCGGCGGCTGGTGGCGCTTGCCAACCGCTGGCGGGGGCTGCTCGGCCAGGGCAAGCCCTTGCCCGCCGAGCTCGACCGCTATCTCGAGGCCTGTCACGCCGCCGGCCAGACGCGGCCGACGCCGTTGCTGCTCAAGTACGGGCCGGGCGACTACAACCGTCTGCATCAGGATCTCTACGGCGAGCTGCACTTTCCGCTGCAGATGACGATCCTCTTGAGCGCGCCCGGACGCAAGTTCACGGGGGGCGAGTTCGTGCTCACCGAGCAACGGCCGCGCGCACAGTCCCGGGTCGAGGTCGTGCCCTTGCAGCAGGGCGAGGCGGTGATCTTCGCGGTCAACGCGCGTCCGGCGCGCGGCGTGCGCGGCGTCTACCGGCTGACGATGCGCCATGGCGTGAGCCGGATCCGCACCGGCGAGCGCTACACGCTGGGCATCATCTTCCACGACGCGGCCTGAGCGCGCGGCAATCTTCGGCCGCATCGCAACTGGCGGGAGACTGCGGCGCCTGCTAAAGTTTCCAAACTGCCGGTGAGCGAACTCACCGCATCGGGGAGGCTGCCATGCATGCATTCAGCCGTGCCACGCCATGGATACTCGTGCTGCTCGTCTCCGCCGGCTGCGCGACGACCGAGGTTACCGACCGTCAGACCTACTCCGGCGCGAAGCTCGCCCGCCCGGATCGGATCATCGTCTACGATTTCGCCGCGACCCCGAACGAAGTTCCGGCCGGGTCCACGCTGTCGTCCGAACCTGCCGCGGCCACCGCGCCGCAAACCAAGGAGGATATCGAGGAGGGCCACAAGCTCGCCGCCGAGGTGGCAAAGCAGCTGGTGGCGGATCTTCAGGAAATGGGACTGCCGGCAGTGCGGGCTGAGGGCCAGCCGCCGCCCCGGGTCAACGACATCGTGATCAAGGGCTCGTTCGTGACCGTTCAGGAGGGCAGCACGGGCAAGCGCTTGCTGATCGGCTTCGGATCCGGCGGTAGCGAGCTGGAGACGGTCGTCGAAGGCTACCAGATGACGCCGCAGGGCCTGCGCAAGCTCGGCGGCGGCCAGGTCAATTCGGGGGGCAACAAGACCCCGGGCCTGATTGTTCCGTTGGCGGTGACCGCCGCGACCGCGAACCCGCTCGGGCTGATCGTCGTCGGCGGGATGAAAGCCTACGGGGAGGTGTCTGGCTCCTCGGGGGTCGAGGGCCGGGCCAAGGCGACTGCCGACGAGATCGCCGCGCAGCTCAAGACGGCAGCGGAGAAGCAGGGCTGGATCTGAACCGCGAGCCCTGACCGACGGAGGGAATTCGGGATGGCGGCCGCCTCTGGGCGCCGGGTCTCGCCGGAAGCAATTCGCTTCGAGGATGACGGTTCGATCCCGAACAACCGACTGCCGCTTCTGGTCTATCCGGGCGCGGTGGCGGTCGGCGGCGCCGACCCGGCCGCCGGCTTCGAGGCCCGGTTCGCCGCCAACGACTGGCGCGGGGGGTGGCGCAACGGCATCTATCCTTTCGTCCATTTTCACAGCACGGCGCATGAGGTCCTGGGCATCGCCTGGGGCGAGGCGCGCGTCCGCTTCGGCGGCGACGCCGGCAGGGTTTTGACCGTGCGCCCGGGCGACGTCGTCGTCATCCCGGCCGGCGTCGGCCATCAAAACCTCGGCTCGAGCGCCGATCTGCTGGTCGTCGGCGCCTACCCGGCTGGGATGAACTGGGACCTCTGCCGCGGCCGGCCGGAGGAGCGGCCGCGCGTGCTCGAGAACATCGCGCGCGTGCCGCTGCCGGCCACCGATCCGCTCTACGGCCAGGACGGGCCGCTGCTCGAGCACTGGCAGGGCGCCTGAAGCCGCCAATCGCTCCCAAGCGGAGCAGATCGATGGAGTGATCGAGCGCCGAAGCGCCGGCAGGGCCCTGCCCGGCCTGCTCCCGACCGGCGCGGGTCCGGCCGTCATCGGCATTGCGACCGAGGCCGTGCTGGCCCCATATCATGCGGGATGCGCGCCTAGTGTCCGCCCTTGCCGAGCACAGCAGGGGTCAAGGATTGGAGGACACGATGCGAAGGGCCGGTTTCGCGCTTGCCTCGCTCCTGATTGCCGTTCTCCTGCTTGGTGGCCCGGATCGGGGCGGGGTGCTCGCCGCGCCCGGCCAGACGCTGATCGTGACCGGCAGCCGGGTCAACGTCCGCTACGGGCCAAGCGCCGATGCCAAGGTCCGGATGAAGATCACCCGTGACCAGCTCGTGAGGGAGCTCGAGCGTCAGGGCGACTGGGTGCGGGCGGAGATCGTCGGCGCTGGCGCGTCCGGCTGGATCAGCTCGTCGCTGCTCGCGGTTCCGAGCGCCGACCGACTGGCGCGTCCCCGCCAGGGGGCGCCGGAGCCGCCGCGGGCGGGAATGCCGGAACCAAAGCCATCGGCAGCGCCCGGCGCCGCGAGCGCCGGCCCGGCCCCGGCGGCCCCGATACCGCCGGCCGCGGGCAAACCGCAGCCGAGCGGCTCCTCCGATGACCATGCGTCGACCGCGCCAGTCCCGCCGACAGCGGCGTCCTCGACCGCCGAGCCGGCGGCCACGGCACCTTCTCCCGGCAAATCGGCTCCGGAGTCTGGCGCTTCCGAGCAGGCCGCGATCGCGCCGGCGACCGGGCCGGCGGAGACAACCGATCCTCCCGAGCTCGCCCGCTTTCGCGACAGCGTCGACTATCTGAACAGCCGCTCGAAGTCAGTCGACGGAACCGATCTGTTCGAGCGGGTCGAGGAGGTCGGGGACGGCGTCGTCCGGGTCGGCGCGTCCAAGGCCTGGACGAGCATCCCCGCTGCCAGCCAGCAGAGCTACGTCAATGCCCTGGTCGACCGCTGGGCCGCGGCGCGGGGCTACAGCGGCCCGGCGACCGTCCAGATCGTCGACCCAGACGGCAAGCTGCTGCTGGAGAGCAAAAAACCCTAAGTCCGAGGGAGCCGGCCGACCGAGCGCCCGCGGGCTTCGGAGGTGCTCACCTCCATCCGCGC
>DATAOG010000272.1:0-3714 GCA_036265855.1 Geminicoccaceae bacterium
ACGCCGATCGTCGGCATCGCTCCCCCTCCCTGCCTGCCGGGGCCAGGAAACCTCGGCCCCCGGCGCTGACGCCACCTCCAGACGGCGCACAAATCCCGCCGCTCCCTGGAATTGGCTGCCCCGATTGCCCAGATAAACGGACGGTCGCCGTCGACGGCCGCTCGATCCGGCGTGCGCCCGGTGCGACGAAGCTAGGCGAGCGACATCCGGCCGTGCTATGGGCAAGGCGGCCACTGGCGATGGGACGGTGATCGGGTGGCGGTGCAGGACCCGACCTTGAACGGCGAGGCGCGCTGGCAAGCCGCCCCGGATCCGGCGCGTGCGGCCGCGGCGCCGCCCGCGGGTCCGCGGCTCGGCTGGTTCGCGAGCCTCGGCGCCGGCCGCAGCCACGATCTGCCGCGCACCGCGTTCGGCTTCATCACCCGCTTCGGCCTGGCGCAGCAGGCCATCCTGCTGCTGCTGACCGTGGCCTCGCTGCCGATCTACTACGCCTCGCTGGATCTGCCCAAGCAGATCGTCGACAAGGCGCTCGGCGGCAAGCCGTCCAGCTTTCCGCGCACGGTCACGTTCGGCGGCATCGACTTCGGCAGCTATCCGCAGCTGCAGTATCTCGCGTTCCTGTCCGGCCTGTTCCTGCTGACGGTGCTGATCAACGGCGCCTTCAAATACGCGATCAACGTCTACAAGGGCCGGCTCGGCGAGGGCCTCTTGCGCCTGTTGCGCTCGGAGCTGCTGGCGCGCGTGCTGCGCTTCCCGCTGCCGCACTTCCGCAGGATCTCGCAGGGCGAGCTGATCGCGATGGTCACCGGCGAGGTCGAGGCGCTCGGCGGCTATTTCGGCGATGCCCTGGTCACGCCCGCGTTCCAGGGCGGCCTGCTGGTCACGGCACTCGGCTTCATCTTCGCCCAGGACGTCGTCATGGGGCTGGCCGCGGTCGCGCTCTACCCGCCCCAGGCCTGGCTGATTCCGAAGCTGCAGCGCCGGGTCAACCGCCTCGGCTACGCCCGGGTCCGCGAGGTCCGGCACCTGTCGCAGCGCATCGGCGAGGTCACCAGCGCGATCGAAGCCGTCCACGTCAACTACGCCGACCAGATCCAGCTCGATACCTTCGCCAGCCATCTCAAGCGCATCCTCGATATCCGTTACGACATCTACAAAAAAAAGTTCTTCATCAAGTTCCTCAACAACTTCATCGCGCAGCTGACCCCGTTCTTCTTCCTGTCGATCGGCGGCTACCTGGTGCTGCGCGGCCAGCTGACGCTGGGCTCCCTGGTCGGCGTGCTCGCCGCGTACAAGGACCTGGCGCCGCCCTGGAAGGAACTGCTCGACTTCTATCAGGGCCAGCAGGACGCGCGCATCAAGTATGACCAGCTGATCACCCAGTTCGATCCCGGTGGCCTGCGCCCGCCGTTCACCGCCGAGGCCGAGGCCGCCGAGCGCTTCGGCGACGCCGCCGAGATCACCGGCACGATCGAGGTCCAGGACCTCGGCCTCGAGGAGGACGGGCTCGTCAGCCTCGAGCAGCTGTCGATCGAAATCCCGGCCGGCCAGCACGTCGCGCTCCTCGATGCCGACGGCAGCGGCAGCCACGTGTTCGCCCGCGCGCTCGCCCGCCTCGAGGCTCCGGCGCGCGGCCGCCTGCTGCTCGACGGCCGGGACCTGGGCCAAATGCCACGCGCGCTGTACAGCCGGGCGCTCGCCTTCATCGGCTCGCCGGCCCGCCTGGTCAACGGCACGGTTGCCGACAACCTGCGCCTGCTGCTCGGCCCCGACCTCGGCGCGGTCACGACCGAGACCGTGCTCGAGGCGTTCGATCGGGTCGAGCTGGCCGACGATTTGTTCCGCTTCGGGCTGCGCGCCGTGATCGACCCGGAGGAGCATTCTGCCCTGGTCGAGGCGATCCTTGCCGCCCGCTCCCGCCTGCGCGGGCTGCTCGCCGCCGGCGACAACGCCGGCCTTGCCGAGCCGTTCGACCGCGAGCGCTATCTGGCCAACGCGACCATCGGCGAGAACCTGCTGTTCGGCGCGCCGCGAGCCGCGAGCCTGGATGGCCGGGCGCTCGCGAGCAACGCCTACGTCCGCAAGATCCTGAAGCAGACGGATCTCGAGGCGCCGCTGATCGAGCTCGGCCGGACCGCCTGGCACAATCTGTCCGAGATCTTCGGCGACGTCCCGGTCCATCATCAGCTCGTGCTCGAGTTCAGCCCGATCCGGCCCGAGGAGCTGACCCTGTACCGCCAGCAGCTGGCCGGGCTGGACAAGACGGCGGGCGGCGCGCTGAAGGCCGAGCAGAGCCGGCTTTTGCTCAACCTCGCGCTCAACCTCACCCCCGCCCGCGACCGCCTGGTCGACCTGTCGGACGAGCTCATCGGCCGCCTGCTGCAGGCGCGCGCCCTGTTCGTCGAGCAGCTGCCGCCCGCGATGGCCGGCGCGATCGAGTTCTTCGACCCGGAGCGCTACCTGGTCCAGCTCAGCGTCCGCGACAATCTCGTGTTCGGCCGGATCCTCAGCCAGCACGCGCGCGCCGCCGAGCGGATCGAGCAGATCATCGGCGCGCTCGCCGACGAGCAGGGCTTCCGCCGCCTGGTGCTCGAGGCCGGCTTCGACTACACGGTCGGGATCGGCGGCAGCCAGCTGACCCCGCAGCAGCGCCAGAAGCTGACGCTCGCCGCGGCCGCCCTCCGCCGGGCCCGGGTCCTGGTCGCCGAGGCGCCGACCCGCGACCTGCACCGCGGCGCCGCAACCGCGATCCTCGGCCGCCTGCTCGAGATCTACAAGGACCGCACGGTGATCTGCGCGCTCGACGACGCTACGCTCGCGCCGCTGTTCGATCGCGTCCTGACGCTGGGCCAGGGCCAGCTTCTGGAAGATCGCACCCCTGAGCCCGTCGCCGTCCAGGCGTCCGACGATCAACCGGCGCCTTCCCCGTCGGCCGCGGTCGCGGAGCTGCCGGCCGCCTCCTGAGCGCCGAGGCCGGCCGCATCAGGGCGGTCTCCTGCCCGAGAGCCCGCTCGCCGGCAGCCGCGACCGGAGCGGCAGGCCGACCCCATCTGCTCGGCGGCGAGGCCTGGAACTTCAGCGCGTTCGGATCGTGCAAGGCTGGGGGTGATTTCACATGACCAGTGACCCGGCTCCCCGGGACCAAGCCTCAAGCTGGACGGGGACCGGGACGGCAGGGCTTGCGAGTGGCTGCACCGAACCTCCCGCATCGGGACTGTCCGCACCTACAGGAGCTGACCTGCACGCTGCTGCTCGCATGCTCGTAGCGATTGGCTATTCGCTCAGGATCTGCTTGATTCGGGCGATCGCCTCGTCGACCGCCTGCTCGGGGCTGATGCCGTCGGCCACGACGCGGTGCACGGCCTTGCCCCAGACGTTCTCGTCCCAGATCCGGCCCGACTGCCACTCGTGATCCCGAACGTTCATGTTGAGAAGATGGGGTCTGGTCAGCATTTGGATGGCTGCGCGCATTCGATGCGGATCGCTCGTATTCAGCCAGAAAGGCTGCTCGACTAGCTTGCGCATTGGGGGAAGCAATTCCTCGCCGGAGAAGTCTACGTAATGGGCGAGCCAGCCTCCCTCGGCCAGGAACTGGACGAAGTCGCCCGCCAGCGCTGGGTTTTTGGCGGCCTTGAAAACTACGGCACGAAGCAGGGCACCGTTGATGACAAGCGGCTCGCCATTGACGGCATTCGGCCAGTCGATGGTCGCGGC
>DATAOG010000273.1:0-9336 GCA_036265855.1 Geminicoccaceae bacterium
CCAATACAAGAAGGTCCTGGAGTACATCGAGATTGCCAAGGACGAGGGCGCGCACTGCGTGCTCGGCGGCGGCCCCGCGAGCCGGCCGGAATGTGGGCAGGGCTGGTTCGTCGAGCCGACGATCTTCACCGAGGTCCGCCCCGAGATGCGGATCGCCC
Source organism: Geminicoccaceae bacterium (assembly GCA_036265855.1). Taxonomy (GTDB): domain Bacteria; phylum Pseudomonadota; class Alphaproteobacteria; order Geminicoccales; family Geminicoccaceae; genus DATAOG01. The sequence continues at coordinate 159 of DATAOG010000273.1, forward strand.
AGGAGGAGGTGTTCGGCCCGGTGCTCGGGATCATCCCGTTCGACGACGACGAGGAGGCGATCGAGATCGCCAACGGCACGCTCTATGGCCTGGCCGCCGGCGCCTGGACGAAGAGCATCAACCGGGCGCTGACGATGGCCGAGCGGCTCGAGGCCGGCACGGTCTGGATCAACACCTACCGCGCGGTCAGCTACATGTCGCCGTTCGGCGGCTACAAGCACTCCGGCATCGGGCGCGAGAGCGGGCTTTCCGCGATCCGCGAGTACCTCCAGGAGAAGAGCGTCTGGATCGACACGAGCGGAAACGTGCCGAACCCGTTCGTGATGCGCTGACCGGATCGGGCCGCGGCCGACATCCGTGGCCCCGGCCCGCCCGGGCGACCCGGCCGCCCGGACGGCGGCAGGCGCTCAGATCTCGATCAGCCGGTTCGGCAATTCGTCGGTGTCGTCGGCGGGCCTGGGAAAATGCTCCGCCAGCCGATCGCCGACCTGGCCGATCGCGGTGATGAAGCCCTCGGCGATCCGCCCCCGCCGCACCCGCTCGACGAACTCGGCGACCGCCTGGTCCCAGGTGCCGGGCGGCACCAGCGCGTGGATGCCGGCATCGGCGATGATCTCGACGTGGCGCTCGGCGACCGCGACGAAGATCAGGACGCCGGTGCGCCCGCGGGTCAGATGCAGGCCCCGCTCGAAGAACTGTTCGCGGGCGAGCCGGCTCGCCCGCCGGCGCTTGACGCTTGCGGGCACGAGCGCGAGATGCACCTGCGGCAGGTGCGCGACCAGCGAGAGCGCAAAGAACGTCGCCGCCTGGACCAGGTAGAGCCGGAAAGCGCCGGTCTGCGGCCAGACCGCCAGCACCACGGCCGGCAGCATCAGCGCCGCCAGCGCCGGCCAGAGCAGCGGGATGTAGCGGTAGTCGTCGGCGGCCTCCGCGATCACCGTGACCAGCTCGCCGCTGGTCCTGCGCTCGGCCGCAACGATCGCGGCCGTGATCTGCTGCCGGTCCTGGTCGGTCAGGAAGGCCATGTCACCAGCGCCCGGTGGCGCCGCCGCCGCCGAAGCTGCCGCCGCCGCCGCTGAACCCTCCGCCTCCGCCGCCGCCAAACCCGCCGCCCCCGAAGCCGCCGCCCCCGCCGAAGCCGCCCTGACCGCCGCCGAACGGGTCCTGACGCCCGCCCCAGCCGCCCGGCAGGATCAGCGGGCCGGCATAGCCGCGCCGCGACCGGCCCCTCCGAGGACCGCTGAAGAAGCGGTTGAACAGGATCACCAGGATGATCGGCAGCAGCACCGCGAACGGGAACCCGGTCGGCGACCGCTGATCTTGAATCTGGACCGGAGGCAGCGCCGGGTTGTAGCTGCCGCCGAGCGTTTGGATCATCGCCGCGACGCCCGCCTTGATACCGGCCGCATAGTCCTTCTGCCGGAAGCGCGGCAGAATCTCGGTCTCGATGATCGTCCGGCTGCGCGCGTCGGTGAGCTCGCCCTCGAGCCCGTAGCCGGCCTCGATCCGGACCTCGTGGTCTTCGGACGCCACGATCAGCAGCGCGCCGTTGTCCTTGCCCTTCTGGCCGATGCCCCAGTGGCGACCGAGTTGGTAACCGAAGTCCTCGACCGGCAGCCCCTGGAGCGACTTGAGCGTCACGACCACGATCTGATCGCCGGTCTGCTTCTCGAACTGGGCGAGCGCTGCATCCAGTTCCCGTTTGTCGCCCTCGTTCAGGAGGCCGGCATCGTCGACCACCCGACCGGTCAGCGCCGGAAATTCGGGCTCCGCCGCCCGAACTGAGCCCGGGCTCAATAAAACTGCGAGCAGCAGGAACAGACAGACGGACGCGCGGCGCATAGCTTGCGAGCTGATCCTGACTCAGAAGCTGACCTTGGGCGCCTGCTCGGCGCCGGCGGCCGCGGTGAAGTTCACCTTGGGCTCGGCGCGGTAGACGACCGCCCAGAGCCGCCCCGGGAACGTCCGGATCTCGGTATTGTAGCGCTGGACCGCCTGGATGTAGTCGCGGCGCGCGATCGAGATCCGGTTCTCGGTGCCCTCCAGCTGTGACTGCAGGGCCAGGAAGTTCTGGTTCGACTTGAGGTCCGGATAGCGCTCGACCACGACCATCAGCCGGCTCAGCGCGCCGGTCAGCTGGGCCTGGTTCTGCTCGAACTGCTTGAACGCCTGCTCGTTGGTCAGGATGTCCGGCGGCAGCTGCATCTGACCGACCTTGGCGCGCGCCTCGGTCACCTCCTTCAGGACCTGCTGCTCCTGCTTGGCGTAGCCCTTGACCGTCTCGACCAGGTTCGGGATCAGGTCGGCGCGCCGCTGATACTGGTTCTGGACCTGCGCCCAGTCGGCGTTCACCTGCTCGTCCAGGGTGGGAATGGTGTTGACGCCGCAGGCCGAGAGCAGCGCCATGAGCAGCAGGGAGATAGCCCGTGCTGCCGCAGCGCGTGCTGGACGCCGGCGCAGGGCTGGAGGCATGGTCAGGTTCGCTGCCAAGGGGAAACTCCGAGGTAGCAATCGGCGTCAATCAGGGCGCGGGCGAGCCGAGCGCGAGGCTGCTGAGCAGAGTCCCGATTCCGGCCCGCGGGAGGTAGGACCCCCAACCTGCTCTCGATCCGGGTTTGCATCTATCAAGAAATCTCTTGCGCCGCCAACCGCAATTCCAGCAACCGTGGCGAAATGGACCTTAAGGAAGAACACATCCTGGGATCGACGGCCGCCTCGCACTGGTACTACCTGTCCAAGGGCCGGGCGCTACGAGCAATGCTGGGGACCATCCGTGCCCCGGAAGTCCTGGACGTCGGCGCCGGGTCGGGAGTGTTCCCGCGCCAACTGCTGGATGCCGGGATTTGCCATCGGGCGGTTTGCGTCGATCCCGAATACGTGGAGGAACGCACGGAGCTGCACAACGGTCGCGAGATCGCGTTCGTCCGGTCCGTCGAGCGCGTTCCGCAGCGCCTCGTCCTGATGATGGATGTGCTCGAGCACGTTGACGACGACGTGGGGGTATTGCGCAGCTACGCCCAGCGCATGCCGGCGGGCGGCTGGCTCGTGATCACCGTGCCGGCGTTTCAATTCATGTGGTCAGGGCACGACATATACCTCGAGCATCGGCGTCGTTACAGCCGTTCCGATCTGGAGAACGTGGTGCGGACGGCTGGCCTCGAGGTCGTGCGCAGCCGCTACTTCTTTGGCTTTTTGTTCCCCGCGGCCGTCGCGATGCGGCTGCGCAATCGGCGCCGTCTTGAGTCGGGCAAGATCGAAGCCGAAAGCGCGCTGAAGAGCTACCCGGACTTTGTCAACAGATTATTGACGCTGATCCACGACGCCGAACGCGCGACCCTGTTCCGGTTCAACCGATTCGCCGGGCTGTCCGTCTTCTGTCTGGCCCGGCGCCATTCCGGCCGCGCCGTGGCGATGGCGAGAACCGAATGATCCGATCCGCAATCGATCGCCAAGACGAGCGCGGCCAGATCCAGGCCGCGCTGCGATTCCCCCACAGTTCCACATCACCGAAAGTGGCGAGCGAGCGATAGAGGCCCTCGCGCCACCTTGGCGTCAGCAAGCTCGCGGCGGACGTGAACGGTCGCGGCAGGCGGCGCCTGCGCCTCCGACCGCCGTTGCCGAGCTCAGGTCTTGAGCTTCAGCGCCGCCGCGACCTGGTCGAGGGTCGCCTTCTCGGCGTCGCTCACCTGGACGCCGCCGAAGCCGAGAAAGCCGCCTTCGTCGGCGGCCTCGGCGACCGCCTGGCTGATCGAGGCGAGCCAGCGGCGTACGGCGGGTGCGTCGTCGGGCGCCTTGGCGTCCAGGATCGCCGCCGCTTCGCCGAGCCCGGCTACCGCCCTGGCCGTGACCTCCGCGGGCTTGCTGCCGCTGAGTCGCGCCTTGAGGCCGTCACGGCCGACGGCACGCCCCTCGGCGCTGTCGTACTCGGCGACGATCGCCTTGATCAGCGGATTGGCCGCGGCGTCGGCTTTGACCTTGGCCAGCGCCCCGCCGGTCGCGAAGCTCTCCTTGAGCATGCCCCAGAGCCCGCTCGGGTCTGCGGCCGTCACCGCGACGCCGGCGAGCATCGGCGCCTCGACCAGCGTCTTCCATTCTTCCGCGGTGAAGCTCGATTTGTCCGCCATGAGACGTTTTCTCCCTCGGTGGTGATCCCGCAGGGCGCTGCGCCCGTCGCTGGCCGGGCAGACCGGCGGCGCCGCTCGCGCGCCAGGCTCGCAAGGCCGGGCTCGAGATCCCAGGTGGCGGAGGGAGTGGGATTTGAACCCACGAGGGGCTTGCGCCCCAACACGCTTTCCAGGCGTGCGCCTTAGACCGCTCGGCCATCCCTCCGAGCCGGCGGCAAACATAGTGAGCCACAGTAGGCGAGGCAATCGTCGGCGCCTCGCGAGTGCCTGTTGCCTTGGGCGACCCCTCGCTCGTATGAACGACGGCATGCGCGCGTTCGGGTACTGGCTCGGGGTCGCCCTGTTGATCGCCGGCGTGGCCGCCGCGCTTGCCGATCTGGTGAGTCACGTGCAGGGCGCGCCCGCCACCTACAGTCCGGGCGCAATCTGGTTCAAGATCAACGCCAACAGCCTGGTCGGCTTCCAGGCCCTGATCGAGAAGGGGCCCTGGCCCTGGCTGTGGCCCCCGGTCCAGGAGCTCCTGACCCTGCCGACCTGGCTGATCCTGCTGCCGCCCGGCCTGTTGCTGGTCTTCGCCTGCACGGTCGGGGCGCGAAGGTCGCCGGCCTGAGCCATGGTCGGCGCCGCTCCGCCAGAGATCGCGATCCTCTTGCCCGCCGCGGAGCAGTTCGGCCCCGAGCGCGCCGGCGCGATCGCGCTGCACGTCCGGGACGTCAGCCGCGCCAGCCGCTTCCGCGACCGGATCCGGATCTTCGGCGCGCCGGTCGAGCGCCCGTTCGAAGGCCTCGATTTCCGCCCGCTGCGCCCGGCCTGGCACGGGCTGCGCGGCCGCAACATTGGGCTTGCCGAAGCGTTCCGGCGCCGGCTCGCGGGCCGACCGCACGCGCTCGTGGAGATCTACAACCGGCCGAACATGTTCGCCCATCTCGCAGCGCGCACGGATCTGCCGCTCACGCTCCGCCTGAGCAACGACCCGCGGACCATGCGCGGCGCCCGCACGCCCGCCGAGCGGGTCCGGGTGCTCGCCCGCGCCGAAGCGATCCTCTGCGTCAGCGACTACGTCCGGCAGCGATTTCTCGATGATCTCCCCGGCACCGCCGAGGCCGGCAAGCTTATGGTCCTGCGCAACGCGATCCCGCGCACGCTCGCGGCACCGCCGCGCAAGGAGCCGGTGATCCTGTTCGTCGGCCGGATCATCGAGCAGAAAGGCGTGGCCGACCTGATCGCGGCGCTCGAGCAGGTGCTGCCGCGCCAGCCCGGCTGGCGGGCCGAGATCATCGGCACCAGCCGGACCCGGCGACGGGCCGAGATCACGCCCTTCGAGGCGACTCTCAGAGAGCGCTCCGACCGCCTCGGCGGCGCCGTGCAGTGGCTGGGCTACCTGGCCAACGATCGGGTCATGAGCCATTACCGGCGGGCCGCGATCGTCGTGCTGCCGTCCCTTTGGCCCGAGCCGCTCGCCCGGACCGCGGTCGAGGCCCTGGCGAATGGCTGCGCCGTGCTCGCCTACCCGAGCGGCGGCCTGCCCGAGGTGCTCCGCGGCAGGGGCCTGCTGGTCGAGCCGGCGGCGTCCGAGGCGCTCGCTGTGGCACTCGAGCGGGTGATCGTGGACCAGGCGCTCCGCGCGCGTCTGCAGGACCAGGCCTGGCGGGACTACCCGTTCGACATCGAAAGAACAGCCGGCGCGATCGATGACCTGCGTGAGGCGATCCTCGCCGGCATCAGGAAAGCCGCCTGAGATGATCTCGGCAATTGCCACCCGCTCGGCGAGCTCGACCTGGCCCGACCGGGTCGGCCGCTGCCTCGTGATCGCCCTGCCGGTGCTGTTCCTGATCGGGCGGGCGCCGGCCGACGCCGCGCTGTCGCTGATCGGAGTGCTCCTGCTGGTGCGCAGCGCGCTCGATCGCGACTGGGGCTGGCTGCGCACCCCGTGGGTCGCCGTCGGCCTCGTGGTCTGGCTCTATCTCGTGCTGGTGAGCGCGCTTGCCGCGGACGCCGCCGGCGCCTACAGCCGCTCCCTGCCCTTCGGCCGCTTCGTCCTGTTCGGCGCGGCGCTCCAGCACTGGCTCCTGGTCGAGCGCGGCACCCGTCGGGCGATGCTGATCGCGCTCGGCGCGGTGATCGCGTTCGTGGCGCTGGACAGCCTGCTCCAGTTCGTCCGCGGCGAGGACCTGCTCGGCCAGGAGTTCGAGGACAAGCGGCTGACCGGGCCGTTCGCGGCCACGGTCCCCGGCAGCTTCATGGTCAAGACCTTCTTCCCCGTGCTCGGGCTCGCGCTGGCGCTCGCGGCGACCTGGAGCCCGCGCTGGCGGAACACGCTCGCGATCGGCCTGATCCTGCTGCTGGCGCTCGCGGTCACGCTCACCGGCGAGCGGATCGCGCTGGTGATGGTCGGGCTTGGCCTTATGCCCTTCTTCCTGCTGCTGCGCGAGTTGCGTCTGCCGCTCCTGCTCGCGGGCCTGGCCGCGCTCGGCCTGATCGTCGGCAGCCTGGCCCTCAGCCCCGATCTGCGCACCCGCCTGATCCGCCACACCGCCTACGACCTCAGCGACTTCTGGGACAAACGCTACGGCGAGCTGTTCCGGCGCAGCGTCAGGATCTGGCGGAGCGAGCCGGTGATCGGGGTCGGTCTCAGGAACTTCCGGCATCTCTGCGCCAATCGTCATTTCAAGCCGCTCGGGCCGGTCGAGGACCGCTGCTACACCCACCCGCACCAGATCTACCTCGAGTGGCTGGTCGAGACCGGCGCCCTCGGATTTTTGGGTTTTCTCGCCCTGATAGGGCTTTGGAGTCGAGAGCTGATTGCGGGCCTGAAGACGGTTGACGCCCGGGAATATCCGATCGCGGTCGGCGCCTTGGCCGCGCTGCTGGTTTTCCTCTGGCCGCTGCGCTCGAGCATGAGCTTCTTCTCCAACTGGAACGCGATCCTGTTCTGGCTGATGCTCGGCCTTGCGCTCGCGATCTGCGCCCCGCCCGACGCGGCGCGCCGCCGCGCCGGCCCGTAGCCGAAGAGCCCCTGGCGCGCAGATGTCGAGCTCGTTGCGATCGGAAGCCTCGGATCTCGCCATGGTGACGGGCCCGGTCACCGCGGCGACCCGGCAATGGATGACCGCCTGCGCCGCCGGCTGTCTGCTTTTCCTCGGCTCGCTCGCGGCGTCCGCCTGGCACGTGCAGGCATCGATCGAGCAGGGCCTCGGCCGCTTGGTCGCCCACTGGAGCTGGCTGCAGCTTCCGGACGTCTTCGAGGCCATCGAGCGGCTCGGCAGCCGAGCGGTCGTGCTGCCGGCGGCGCTGATCTTATGGCTCTTCCTGCCGATCCCGCGGCTGCGGCACTGGTGGCTGCCGGCCGCGGTGCTGCTCGGTTCCTGGATCCTCGGGAGCCTAGCCGCCGCGGGCTTTGGCTATCTGGGCCTGGCCCGCGAAGGAGCCGCGTTCCCGGACATGGATGCCGTGACCGCGGTCGCCTTCCTGGTCATCGCCGCGCACCTGGTCCAGTGCTCGCTGACCAGCCGCTCGCTCAAGCTCACGCTCTGGAGCTGCGGCATCGTCCTGATCGCGTTCGCGGGCCTCGATCCGCTTCTCTTCGACCCCACGCACAGCCTGCCGCTCAGCGATCTCGCGGGCGCGGGGCTGGGGCTCGCCTGCGCGGCTGCGGCCGCCTGGTGGGACGAGGCGACGCTACGCCTGACCTCGCGTCGCGCGCCGGCGCTGGTCGGTGCCGCCGCGGCCGCGCCGGCCGATGCGGTCAATGGCCCGTGGAGCAGCGGCCGGGCCGAGGCCATGCCGCTGATCGCTCGGGTCATCTATCACTTCTACGAGCGGCATCTCCTGAACCAGGTCCAGAGGTGGCCGGCGCCCCGGCACGTCGGGGTGATCCTGGACGGCAACCGCCGCTATGCCCGCCGGCGCGGCTTCAGCGATCTCAGGACCGTCTACCGCCTGGGCGCGCAGAAGCTCGATCGCGTGCTCGACTGGTGCGCCGAGCTTCGCATCCCCGCGGTCACGCTCTGGGTCTGCTCGACCGACAACCTCGGCCGGACCTCCGAGCAGGTCTCCGGAATTCTCGCGGCGGTCGAGGCCAAGTTGCAGGCGCTCGCCCACGATCCGCAGATCCAGCGCCAGCAGGTGCGGGTCCAGGCGATCGGCAGGCTCGAACTGCTGCCGGCGACGACCGTCGCGGCGATCCGGGCGGCCGAGGCGGCGACCGCGCGCCACGCCGCGATCACGCTCACGATCGCCGTCGCCTACGGCGGCCGCGAGGAGATCGCCGATGCGGTGCGCGGCCTGCTCGCGGACGAGGCCAGACGAGGCTCGAAGCTCGAGGACGTCATCGAGAACGTGACGCCCGAGGCGATCGGCCGCCATCTCTACGTCGCGAGCCTGCCCGATCCGGAGCTGATCATCCGGACCAGCGGCGAGATCCGCCTGTCCGGCTTTCTGTTATGGCAGAGCGCCTACAGCGAGTTCTACTTCTCGGACGTCTACTGGCCGGCGTTCCGCAAGATCGACTTCCTGCGCGCGCTGCGCGCCTTCCAGCAGCGCAAGCGGCGCTACGGCCGCTGACCGGCCGCGAGCGGAAGCGCCCCGCCAACCCGCCCGGCTTCACCTCACGATCAAGCCGCAACTGCCAGTGCGACGAAGGTTGGCCTCGGAGATTGCCCGTCCATGAGCCACGACACGCTTGCCGCGCTGATCCTCGGCGCGATCGAGGGTTTCACCGAATTCCTGCCGGTCTCCTCGACCGGCCACCTGATCCTGGCGGGCGACCTGCTCGGGTTCCAGACCGAGCTCGGCAAGCTGTTCGAGATCGTGATCCAGCTTGGCGCGATCCTGGCCGTGGTCGTGTTCTTCTTCCCGCGCCTTTGGGCGGTGCTGACGGGTCTGCCCGTAGACCCCGGCGCCAGGCGGTTCGCCTGGGCGGTGATCGTGGCGTTCCTGCCGGCGGCCGTGCTCGGCGCGCTGCTGCACAACTTCATCAAGACGGTGCTGTTCTCGCCGGTCGTGGTCGTGACGACCCTCGTGCTCGGCGGGATCGCGATCCTGCTGATCGAGCG
>DATAOG010000274.1:0-2786 GCA_036265855.1 Geminicoccaceae bacterium
TGAACTGAAGCGCCTTAACTAAGCGGCGCCGGGCGCGCTGCTCAGAGCCAGACAGGTTCGCCGTGAGGGATGTCACTGCGCGTTGCAGTGTTAGACGTAGCCCTCCGGTGAAGGCCGCCTTGCGCGGGGGGTGAAGCTCGCGAGGATCGCCCTTGCGACTGGTCTAGCGAGGGGTTGCAAGACCAGTCCTTGGGTGAACGGATGCCGCAGATCGAGATCTTTCGCGGGCAGGCGCGGCGACGCTGGTCGGTCGAGGCGAAGCGGCGGGTGGTCGCGGAGACGCTGGTTCCGGGCGCGACCGTGCACGCGGTTGCCCAGCGCCATGGCGTGAACACCAGCCAGCTGTTCACCTGGCGGAAGCGGTTTCGGGGCGACCTCGGCCGGGCGTCGATCGAGCCACCGGCGCCGGCGTTTGCCGCGGTCGAGCTTGCTCGCATGCCGGGGCCCACGGAGACGTGCGACGAGGCGATGGCGGCAGCGGACGCCCTGACGTCTGGGGGCGCGATCGAGATCGAGCTGCCACAGGGTGCACGTGTCCGGATCTCGGGCGCTGTGGAGCCGGCGGTGGTGACGGCGGCGCTGCGCGCGCTCATGCGGCGATGATCCCGGTTCCGGCGGGCGTCCGGGTCTGGCTGGCGAGCGGCGTGACCGACATGCGCAAGGGCATGAACGGCCTGTCGCTCCTGATCCAGGAAGGGCTCGGCCGCGACCCGCATGCGGGCGATCTGTTCGTCTTCCGCGGTCGTCGCGGCGATCTGATCAAGGTGCTGTGGCACGACGGGCTCGGGCTGTCGCTCTACGCCAAGCGGCTGGAGCGCGGCCGCTTCATCTGGCCGTCGCCGGCCGATGGGGTGGTCGCGATCCGGCCGGCCCAGCTCGGCTACATGCTCGAAGGGATCGACTGGCGCCACCCGCAGCGCACCTGGCGCCCGAGCGTCGCGGGCTGACCCACTACGGGTAGAAAGAGGGCTGCCAGTCCCCTCAAGATGTGCTTTGCTGGCGGCATGAGCGGTTCCGATCCCCGGCCTCTCTCGTCTGCCGAGCTCGCGGCCGCCGAGGCGCGGGCGGTCGAGGCGGAGGCCAGGGCGTCGGCGGCGGAAGCCACGATTGCCCAGCTCCGGCTGCTGATCGAGAAGCTCCGGCGCGAGCTCTACGGCCGGCGTTCCGAACGCAAGGCGGCCCTGATCGAACAGCTCGCGCTCGAGCTCGAGGAGCTGCAGGCGAGTGCCACCGAGGACGAGCTGCGGGCCGACGCCGCTGTGCGCGCGACGAGCACCCAGCAGGTCCAGGGCTTCACCCGCAGGAAGCCGGCGCGCAAGCCGTTCCCCGAGCATCTGCCGCGCGAGCGGATTGTGATCCCAGCGCCGGCGGCGTGCCCGTGCTGCGGTTCGACCGCGCTCGCCAAGCTCGGCGAGGACGTCAGCGAGACGCTCGAGGTGATCCCGCGCCAGTGGAAGGTCGTGCAGCACGTGCGCGAGAAGTTCACCTGCCGGCGCTGCGAGGCGATCAGCCAGGCGCCGGCGCCGTTCCACCCGACGCCGCGTGGCTGGGCGGGCCCGAGCCTGCTCGCGATGATCCTGTTCGAGAAGTACGGCCAGCATCAGCCGCTCAACCGTCAGAGCGAGCGCTATGGGCTCGAAGGGGTCGAGCTCAGCCTGTCGACCCTGGCGGATCAGGTCGGCGCTTGCGCCGTCGCGCTGCGGCCCCTCTACGAGCTGATCCGGACCCATGTGTTCGCCGCCGAGCGGGTGCATGGCGACGACACGCCGGTCCCGGTCCTGGCCAAAGGCAAGACCAGGCAGGGCCGCGTGTGGACCTACGTCCGGGATGACCGCCCCTTCGGCGGACCCGACCCGCCGGCCGCGGTGTTCTTCTACTCCCCGGATCGGCGCGGCGAGCATCCCGAGGGCCATCTCGACGGCTTCGCCGGCATCTTGCAGGCCGACGCCTACGGCGGCTTCAACCGGCTCTACAAGCCGGATCGCAAGCCGGGCCCGGTGCTCGAGGCGGCGTGCTGGGCGCACGCCAGGCGCAAGTTCTTCGTGCTCGCCGAGATCGGCCTGAACGCACGGCACAAGCTCGCGGTCGTCGCTCCGCTGGCGGTCGAGGCGGTCAAGCGGATTGACGCGATCTTCGACCAGGAGCGCTTGATCAACGGCGCGGCCGCCGCGGAACGCCTCGCACCCCGCGAGGCCACGATCGCGCCGCTGGTCGCCGACTTCGAGACCTGGTTGCGCGGCGCGCGCGCCAGGCTCTCGCGCCATGCCGAGGTCGCGCGGGCGATCGACTACCTGCTCAAGCGCTGGCCGGCGTTCACCCGCTTCCTCGACGACGGCCGGATCTGCATCTCGAACAACGCCGCCGAGCGGGCGCTGCGCGGTCTCGCTCTCGGCCGCAAGTCGTGGCTGTTCTGCGGCTCCGATCGCGCGGGCGAACGCGCCGCGGTGATCTACTCGCTGATCGGCACCGCCAAGCTCAACCGCGTCGACCCGCAGGCCTGGCTCGCCGATGTGCTCGCCCGCATCAACGATCACCCGGCCCAGCACCTCGCCGACCTTCTTCCGTGGAACTGGCACCCTCGACCTGTCCCCGCCGCCGCCTGACCGCGGCCTTCACCGGAGGGTTACGCGAAAGCGGCCGAGGTTGAGCTGATCCGGGCGTAACTCGCGGCAGAGCGGGGCCGCGGCGGCCGGCCGCCCAGGCGGCGAGGCGTTCTCCAGCTGGTCACACAACGCGCCGAGGTGGGATAGTTTTGGATCGGCGCGCTCAATCCGAATGGAGCCGAC
>DATAOG010000275.1:0-2104 GCA_036265855.1 Geminicoccaceae bacterium
CGATGATCGGGCGCGGCACCCGGGCAAGCCTCTGCCGGATGCCGCGATCGAGCAGGCAATACGTGACCGCGAACACGACACCGGCGCCGAGCCCCATCCGACCGCCGGTCATTACGGCGATCGCCACGTTGACCGCGGCCAGAGCAGCAAAGCCGAGGCGCCGGCCACGGATCGCCTCGTGCAACGCGACCGCGAAGCCGACGAAAGCGAGGCAGGCGAGCCAGCCGGCGTTGCTCGCGCCGTGCAGGCGGAACACTCGGGTGGCGCTCCCAGCCAGGGCCAGGTGCAGGCCGGCCGCCTGGAGCACGAGGCCGACCCCGGTGCAAAGGCTGGGCAACAGGGCGATCAGCAGCGCGTAGCGCGCGCGCATGCCGGATTCCACCGCCAGCTCGGGAAGGCTCCAGGGGAGTGCCAGCCCGAATGCTGCGATCATCATCCGCGTCACCGTCAACCGCGGGTCGAGATCGGCCGCCGTCACGCTCTGGAGCAGCAGCAGCAGCACCGCGAGCAGCGGCCAGCCGACAACGCCCGGCCGGATCCCGAAGCGGAAGGCGTTGCAGGCCAGCGCGGCCAGCAGCAGCGCCTGCTGCGCCGGAATCGCGAACACCAGGAGATTGTAGGGCAGCTCCCGGGTGAGCAGCCACTGCGGTCCGACCGCGAAGCTCGCGAGCACGATCGAGAGCAGCAGGGTCGGCCAGCGCCGGCCCAGCCAGGCCCGGGTCAGCCTCGCGCGGGCGTCGGGTATAGCGAGCTCGGTATTCATCGGCGACGCCGAACAGGAAGCCTGCGGTTCGGGTGCGGTGCAGCGAGCATTCAGGCGTCGATCGCCGGACGGTACGAAGCCTCGCCGGTGGCGGCGGGCCGCCTCGGCCGCGCGGACCCCAGTTGTCCGCGGCGGTCCGCGCTGTCATATTGATCCGAGGGGAATCGCGGAAAATGCTTGAGGCCATGCAGCCGACCCGGCTTCTGATCTACAGCCACGACAGCTTCGGCCTCGGACATCTGCGCCGCTGCCGGGCGATCGCGCACCATCTGGTCGAGACTTATCGCCATCTCTCGGTCCTGATTCTGTCGGGCTCGCCGATCATCGGCAGCTTCGACTTCAAGTCCAGGGTCGATTTCGTGCGCGTCCCGGGCGTGATCAAGCTGCGCAACGCCGAGTACACCTCGCTGCAGCTGCACATCGACATCGAGCAGACGCTGGCGATGCGCTCGTCGATCATCCAGCACACCGCCGACATCTTCGACCCGCACCTGTTCCTGGTCGACAAGGAGCCGCTCGGCCTGCGCGGCGAGGTGCGCTCGACCCTCGAGAGCCTGAAGCGGCGCGGCGTGCCCTGCGTGCTCGGCCTGCGCGACGTCATGGACGAGCCCGCGAGCCTGGTCGAGGAGTGGGAGCGCAAGGGCGTCTTCCCGGCGCTGGACGAGCTCTACGACGCCATCTGGGTCTACGGCCTGCCGGAGATCTTCGACCCGCTCTCCGAGATCCCGCGGATGGACCGTCTCGCGGACAAGCTGAGCTTCACCGGCTACCTGCGGCGCGAGGCGTCCGAGGCGTCGCCGCCCTTTCCGGACCAGGAGCTGCCGGAGCCCGGCTACATCCTGGTCACGACCGGCGGCGGAGGCGACGGCGAGGACCTGACCGACTGGGTGATCCGGGCCTACGAGCACGACCCGGGGCTCGAGACCAGGGCGCTCCTGGTCTTCGGCCCCTTCATGCCGGCCGAGCAGCGGGCTGCCTTCCACGACCGCGTCGCGCACGACCCGAGGCTCTCGGCCGTCACCTTCGAGGCGCACGTCGAGCCGCTGTTCGAGCGCGCGGCCGCGGTCGTGGCGATGGGCGGCTACAACACGTTCTGCGAGATCCTGTCGTTCGGCAAGCGGGCGCTGATCGTGCCGCGCACCCGCCCGCGCATGGAGCAGCAACTCCGCGCCGAGCGCGCCGCCCGGGTCGGCCTCGTCCGCATGCTGCCCGACGATGGCGCCCGCGACCCGGCGCTGATGGCGGCAGCCCTCCGCGAGCTGCCGCACACCGAGCCGCCGGGTGCCGCCCTGCGCGATCGCTTCCTCGGCGGCCTCGAGCGGATCGCCGAGCTGTCCGAGC
>DATAOG010000276.1:0-5518 GCA_036265855.1 Geminicoccaceae bacterium
GGTTCGGAAAGCAGCTCCGCGATCGGCACCTCGACCAAAGCCGGGTCGCCATAGAAGGCCTCGCGATCGGCGAACGCTAGCTTGGCGCATTCGACCACGGTGTGGACGAACTCGGGGTCGTCCGGGCTCGAGCCCGACAGATCGAAGCCCCTGAGCAGTGCCAGCTGCTGCAGCGCGACCGGCGCCTGGCTCCAGGGTCCGGCCTTCAGGAGCGTATAGCCGTGGTAGTCGCAGCGGAGCGGCGCCTCGACGGTCGCTCGCCAGCCGGCGAGATCGTCGGCGGTGAGCAGGCCCCGATGGCGGCGGCCCGAGCTGTCCATGACCGCGTTCTCGCGGCAGAAGCGGTCGATCGCCTCGGCGACGAAACCCTGATACCAGGTGCGCCGCGCCGCCTCGATCTCTGCCGCGCGGCCGCCGCCGACGCTCTCGGCCTCCTTCAGCACGCGAGCGTAAGTGGCGGCGAGCGCGGGGTTGCGGAACAGGCGGCCGGGCTCGGGCACCTCGCCGCCCGGCAGATAGACCGCGGCCGAGCTCGGCCATTCGCTCTCGAACAGCTCGCGCACGCGCTCGATCGTGGCGCTGATCATCGGCACCAGCGGATAGCCCCGCTCGGCGAACGCGATCGCCGGCGCCAGCACGTCCTGAAGCCGCAGCCTGCCATGCTCGCGGAGCATCAGCAGCCACGCGTCGAAGGCGCCCGGGACGACCGCGGCGAGCAGCCCGGTGCCGGGCACGAGATCGAGCCCGAGCGCACGATAGGCCTCGATGGTCGCCGCAGCCGGCGCGGTGCCCTGACCGCAGATCACCTGCAGCTCGTCGCGGGCGGCGCTGTAGAGCAGGATCGGCAGATCGCCGCCCGGGCCGTTCAGATGCGGCTCGACCACCTGCAGGGCAAAACCCGCGGCAGCCGCGGCATCGAAGGCGTTGCCGCCCTTCTCCAGGATCGCCATGCCGGTAGCGGAAGCGAGCCAATGGGTCGAGGTGACGACCCCGAAGGTGCCGAGAATCTCGGGCCGGGTCGTGAACGGCGGCATCGAGCGCACCTCCTTGCGAGCGTGATCAGGACCAGGTCTGGTCAAAATGTAGCGCGATGCATTCCGCTGAGCGCCGCTGACGGCGGAAAAAGCTGCGCGTGGCGCATTCCCCGGTGAGCTACGCGCGCGTCCGATCGAGATCGGGCAGGAATGCCACGAGCAGCCCGATCGCCGGCAGCAGCGCGCAGACGCGAAAAGCCCATTCGATGCCGAACGCGTCGGCCAGCCAGCCGATCAGGGCGGCGCCGATGCCGCCCATGCCGAACGCGAAGCCGAAGAACAGGCCGCCGATCATGCCGACCCGGCCCGGCAGGAGCTGCTGGGCATAGACGACGATCGCCGGAAAGGCCGAAGCCATGGTCAGCCCGATCAGCACCGCCAGCACGTCGGTCCAGAACAGGCCGACGAACGGCAGCGCCAGGCTCAGCGGCAGCACGCCCAGGATCGAGATCCACAAGATCGGCTTGCGGCCGATCCGATCGCCGATCGGGCCGCCGATCAAGGTGCCGACCGCCACCGCACCCAGGAACAGGAACAGGTGCAGCTGGGCACTGCCGACCGAAACCGCGAACCGGTGAATCATGAAGAAGGTGTAGTAGGAGGCGAAGGCCGCCATGTAGAAGTTCTTGGAGAAGGTCAGCGCCAGCAGGATCGCCACCGTGGCGATCACCTTGCTGCTCCCGACCGGCGCGGGGGCGGCGACCGCACCGCCCGTCCGCCGCAGCGCCAGATGGTCGCGGTACCAGAGGCCGACCCGGCTCAGGATCAGGATGCCGACCAGGGCGGCGAGCGCGAACCAGGCGATGTACAGCTGGCCGTGGGGGATCACCAGCAGCGCGACCAGCAGCGGGCTGATCGCCTGCCCCGCATTGCCGCCGACCTGGAACACCGACTGGGCGAACCCGTAGCGGCCACCGGCGGCGAGCCGCGCCACGCGCGAGGCCTCGGGATGGAACACCGAGCTGCCGATGCCGATCAAGGCCGCGGCGAGCAGCATGGCGGCAAAGCCGCCGGCCGCCGCCAGCACCAGCATGCCGACGAAGGTCGACGCCATCCCGAACGGCAGCGAGAACGGCTGCGGGTGCTTATCGGTATAGAGCCCGATCAGCGGCTGCAGGATCGAGGCGGTCAGCTGAAAGGTCAGCGTGATGATCCCGATGTCCACGAAATCGAGCGCCAGCGGCCCCTTGACCAGCGGGTAGATCGACAGCAGCGCCGACTGCATCGTGTCGTTGAGGAAGTGGCCGGCGCTGACCGCAAGCAGGATCGGCAGCACCGCTGTGCCCGCGATCCGTGCCCCCGCCGCCGCGCTTGCGCTGCTCGCCGCCATGCTGCCGCAGTGTCCCTGGAAGATGTCCCGCGAACGAAGACCTGCGCGGGACGACTATGATCTGGGCCCGGATGCCGAAGCTACCGGTTCCACACGCGCCATTGTGCGCTCTTGGGCGCGCCGCGTGCAAGCCGTTGCCGGGGGGAGTTTATGTCGCAGGAGGCCTGAGGGCCGTTTACTTCACAGCAGGAAAGTCGCCTCGCTCCCCGAGCTTGCAGCGTCCGGCCGCACGTCCGAGATCCGTGATCGCCGGGAGTTCAGCTGCCGACCCGCAGCGTCGCGGTCAGGCTGTTCAGCGCGGCGATCACGCTGAGCGGCGTGAGCCTGCCGGTGCGCGGGTTGTCCTCGCTCGGCACGTTCTCGATCCGCATCTCGAAGCGCGCGGCCTCCGCCTCGACCACGATCTGGTGGACATTGCGCTCGAGGTCTGGATCGGCCCAGATCTCGAGCCGGGTCCGGTCGGGGCCGATGCCGGCGAGGCTGAGCGCGGCGGCGACGTTGACGTTGGCCGGAAAGCCGCGGGCGCCGTCGCGGGCGCTGCCCTCGAAGACCTTGAGCGGCGCCCTGAGGTTCTCGAGCGTGATGCCGTGCTCGGCCAGATAGGGCGCGCCCGCGAGCCCGCGCGGCGGCTTCGCGTGATCATCCGGACGCTGAAGGTCTCGCCCTCGGCGGCGGCGCGTACGGCGTCCAGGCCGAGCAGCGCGCCGGTCGCGACGATGATCCTGGCGCCGCTCGCGCGCGCGAGCTCGACCAGATCGCCCTGCTCCAGCAGCTGGCCGACACTGACCACGAGCAGGATCCGCCCGGCCCGGACCGCCGGCTCGGCGATCTGCCGGAACACGGCCGCCGGCGCGCATTCGACCACGATCTCGGCCAGATCGGCGAGCGCCTCGAGCGCGACCACCGGCACCGGTCGGGCAAAGCCCGCCATCCTGGCCTCGGCCTTCGCGACGTCGCGGGCGCTGACCGCGGCCAGGCGCAACCCTGGCAGGCCCCGATCCAGCCGGCGCGCGACGGCGCCCCCGATCGCGCCGAAGCCGCCGAGCGCGACCCTGAGCGGCTCTTTCCGGGTCGGGTCCGACGATCCGATCATGCCTCGTGCCTCGGCTCGGGCGCGCTTCGGGTCCGGCGGAGCGCATCCTGCCAGCCGGCGTAGAGCCGCTGTCGCTCGGCGGCGGTCATCCGGGGTTCGAATCGCCGCTCCAGGCGCCAGGCTTGTGCGACCGCCTCAAGCGAAGGATAGAGCCCGACCGCGAGCCCGGCGAGGTAAGCAGCCCCGAGCGCCGTGGTTTCGGTCACCGCCGGGCGCTCGACCGGCCGACCCAAAAGATCGGCCAGAAACTGACACAGCCAGTCGTTCGCGACCATTCCGCCATCGACCCGCACCGCCCGCCCCGCGCCGGCGTCGCCGCCGAGGTCGGCGGTCATCGCCGCCAGCAGATCGCGGGTCTGGTAGGCGACCGATTCGAGCGCCGCGCGCACGATCTGCGCGATCCCGGAAGCTCGGGTCAGGCCTAGGATCGCGGCGCGCGCGTCGGGGTCCCAATGCGGCGCGCCGAGCCCGACGAAGGCGGGCACCAGGTACACGCCCCCGGTATCGTAGATGCCGGCGGCGAGCGGTTCGCTCTCGCCGGCATGGCTGATCAGCTTCAGTCCGTCGCGAAGCCATTGCACGGCCGCGCCGGCGACGAAGATGCTCCCCTCGAGCGCATAAGTGGTCCGGCCGTCGAGCCGGTAGGCGACGGTCGTGAGCAGGCGGTTCGCGGACGTGACCGGCGTCGCGCCGGTGTTGAGGAGCGCGAAGCAGCCGGTGCCGTAGGTGCTCTTGAGCATGCCCGGCGCGAAGCAGGCCTGGCCGATGCTCGCCGCCTGCTGGTCGCCGGCGATCCCAGTGATCGGCAGTGGCGCGCCGAACAGCTCGGCCGGCGTGGTCCCGAACAGCGTGCTGCAGTCCCTGACCTCGGGGAGGATCGGGCGGGGGATGCGGAGCAGGCGCAGGAGGTCGTCGTCCCAGTCCTGCCGGTGGATATTGTAGAGCATCGTGCGGGATGCGTTGGTCGCGTCGGTCGCGTGCACCCGGCCGCCGGTCAGTCGCCAGAGCAGGAAGCTGTCGACGGTGCCGAAGGCGAGCTCGCCCCGCTCCGCGGCGGCGCGCCCGCCCGGCAGCTCCTCGAGCAGCCAGGCGAGTTTGGTCGCCGAGAAGTAGGGGTCGATCAGCAGCCCGGTCCGCGCCTGGACCAGCAGATCGTGGCCGGCGTCCCGCAGCGCGCGACAGCTGGCCGCGGTCCGGCGGTCCTGCCAGACGATCGCCGGGTGCACCGGCCGGCCGCTCGGCCGCTCCCAGAGAACCACGGTCTCCCGCTGGTTGGCGATCCCGATCGCGGCGACCTCGCCGGCGTTCGCGCCGGCCCGCTCGAGGGCCGCCCGGCTGGCGGCCAGGCTGTCCTGCCAGATCTGCTCGGGATCGTGCTCGACCCAGCCCGGGTTCGGGTAGCGCTGGTCGAGCTCGCGTTGGCTGGTCGCGCACGGCCGGCCGTCCCGATCGAACAGCATCGCCCGGGTGCTGGTCGTGCCCTGATCGAGCGCCAGCACGTAGCGTGCGCCGGCCACCGTCGCCCCCCGATCCGTCCCGGCAAGTCTCTTATCGCCTCGGGCGGCTGGCGACAACGCCCCCGGGGCTCAGGTCCGATTGATCACTGCAGCCCAGAAAGCATCGCGCGCCATGAACCGCTCGGCGGTGTCGTTCGGGCTCGCCGCGAGCAGGATCAGCGCGTGTCCCGGCAGCTCGTGCAAGCTCTGCTCGACCGTGGTCATGCCGTGCTCGGCGGTCCAGAGCGCGGCCGCCTTCGCGAAGCGGAACTCGCGGCTCAAAAGATAGACCAGCGCCTGATGCGGGTTGCTGATCTCGAGCCGCTCGCCGAGGTCCAAGAGCACGGCCGTGATGATCGCGCGGCCCCAGACGACGAAGCGCGCCGCCCGCTCCTCGGGCTCGGAGCCGCGCGCCCGCATGGGCAGAACCTCGGCGGGCGCCTGGCCATGGCCGTTGATCAGCTCGATCAGCCCCTCGGGACGCAGAATCGCCTCCGCCTGCCGCAGGAAAAAGGTGTCGAACGTCTCGGCGCGGGCGACCCAGGCCAGGAACTCGACCTGGCGC
>DATAOG010000277.1:0-1706 GCA_036265855.1 Geminicoccaceae bacterium
CGCTTCTCCTGGCCCGGCGTCGCGGGCGTGCTGCTCAGCTATGCCGTCGGCAGCCTGCTGTTCGTCCCGATCAACCTGATGATCGCGGCGACCGGCGCGGCGTTCGGACCGCTGCTCGGCTTTGGATACGCGGCAGCCGGCTCGCTGCTTGCGGCCACGGTCGTGTTCGGCCTCGGCCGCGCCGTCGGTCGCGACCCGCTGCGCCGGCTCGCCGGACGCTGGGTCGATGCGGTCAGCCGCCGGCTCGACCGGCACGGGCTGCTCGCCATGGCGCTGCTACGGCTGATGCCGGTCGCGCCGTTCAGCGTGGTCAATCTGGTGGCCGGTTCGTCTGCGATCCGCTTTCGCGACTTCGTGTTCGGCAGTGCCATCGGCATGCTGCCGGGGCTCGTGCTCATGACCGTGTTCGGGGACCGGCTGGGCGTCTGGCTGCGTCGGCCCGATCCGTTCAACCTCGCGATCCTGATCGCGGTCACCCTCGGGGTCGTGGCGCTGGCCGTCGTGCTCCGGCGCTGGTCGCGGCGACGGCGGGCCGAATGAGCGCGACGCTGCGCGTCGCCAGCTACAACATCCACGCCTGCGTCGGCCTCGACCGCCGCCAGGACATCGGCCGGATCGGCGCCGTGCTGCGCGAGATCGATGCCGACGTGATCGGGCTGCAGGAGGTCGAATCGCGGCACGGCCGGAGCACGAGCGACCAGGCGGAGGCGCTTGCCACCGCGCTCGACATGGAGTGCATCGAAGGCCCGCTGCTGCGTGGGGCGGGTGGCTGGTACGGCAACGCCTTGCTGACCCGGCGCGCGGTCCGCGCGGTTCGGCGCGTGCTGTTCGAGGCACGCGGCCGCGAGGCGCGCGGCGCGATTGTCGCCGATCTCGCCGGCGGCCAGGGACTGGGCTGGCGGGTGCTGACCACGCACCTCGACCTGCATTCCCGGTCGCGCCGGCGCCAGTTCGAGGTCCTGCTCGACGAGCTCCTGCCGGCGCTGAGCCTGGCGACGATCGTGATCGGCGACTTCAACGAATGGTGGCCGTTCAGCCGCGGGCTGGGCGCGCTCCGCCGGCACGCCGTGCTGCCGTTCGCGCCGCCGACCTTCCCCAGCCGCTGCCCGCTGTTCTCGCTCGACCGCATGGCGCTGTCGGCCTGTCGGATGCGCGGCCGCCTGCGCCGCCACGACACGCCGCTCGCCCGCATCGCCTCCGACCACCTGCCGATCTTCGCGGACGTGGTCGCGATGCCCGGGCCGCCGGTAAACGTCTAATCCGGCAGAAACGCCGGATCGAGAGCCTGCTCCAAGGCGAAGCCCGGCTCGCTGGGGAACGTCTCCGCTGGCAAAGCCGTCTCCGCCGCCGCCTGCTCGCGCGCGCTACGATAGCAGCGCTCGAACACCTCGCCCGGATAGCTGGCCAGGCTCGGGCTTTCCTCGATCTCATCCTGGATCCTGCGCCGGTGCTCGACGATCGAGCCCATCCAGCCGGTGGAGCGTTGCTCAGGTTGGTATCGCCATTTGAGCAGGTTGGTCAGGAGCACGATCAGATCACCGCGGATCGCCTTCCTCTGGCGACGGGCCATGTCTTTGATTTCTTCGATCAGATTTTCGAGGTCGAGGCGCTCGAACGCTCCCGCCTCGAGCAGAGCCACCTGCTCCTCGACCCATCCGGAGAAGTCGCGATCATACAGCCCGGGATCGGTCTCGATCCTCTGCTTC
>DATAOG010000278.1:0-2365 GCA_036265855.1 Geminicoccaceae bacterium
AAGTGCCTTACCAGCTGTTCCGGTGGACCCGGGAAGCCACCGACAATCCTTACTTCGGTTATCTGGCGCTCGCCGATGCGATCGTCGTGACCTGCGAGAGCGCGACCATGCTGGCCGAGGCCTGCGCCACGCGCAAACCGGTCTACATGTTCGATCTCGAGCGCGACCAGGAGCCCGGGCCGGCCGAATCCTGGCACGCCCGGTTGCGGCGCCATGCCAGGCGCTGCAACCTGCAGCGGCTGAAAGCGTGGCTCTACCGGGAGGTCTTCCTGCGCCTCGCCCCGAGCAAGATCACGCGCGACACGACGCGGGTCCACGAGCTGCTGCTCGAGTCGGGCCGCGCCGTCTGGCTCGGGCAACCATCCCCGCCGGGGACGCCGCCGGCATCGGACGACCTGGCGCGCTCGGTCCGCGCGGTCCGGGAACTGCTCGAACAGCCCGCAACCGCTGCCACGGCTCGCCCGAGCCTCGAGCCGGTCTCGGGGAGCCAGGCGCTTGCCGCTCAGCGTTGATGGCCGCCTGCCCGCGGGCGGATCCGCGCCACCGCGCCGAGCCGACCCGATCCCCGCCGCCTCGCGATGATCGCGGCCCAAAGCTCCTGAGGGGCACGGCCGACCCCCCCGGAAAGGCTCCGGTCCGGTCGGGGTCCCTAGGCCGGCGGCTGCGCTCGACGCTGGCCCGGTCCGGACTGCTCCGGCCGAATCTCGTCTTCCTCGCCGCCGCGGTTCTCGGGTTCGGCGTGATCGCGGCCCTGCTGGCGCTCGCGATCGGGGCACCGTTCGTCCTTCCCGGCGAGCGCGTGAGCCCGGCGCTCGGCGCGTCCCCCGCCCTGCCGCTCCAGATCGGCGTGGTCGGCTGGCTCGCCGGGCAGCTCGTGCGCTGGAAGCTCAGCGGGTGGGACGGGGGCCAGCTCCGGCAGCGACTGGCGACCGACGCCACCTACCTGATCGTGTTCGTGGCCGTGATCTACCTGCACTTCCACATCAAGATGTGGATGCCGCTGCTGAATCCCCGGCTCTACGACGGCGCGTATTTTCAGATCGACCAGGACCTGCGGCCGGTGATTGCGGGGCTCGGCCGGGTCCGGGCGGCGCTCGCGCGCGTGCTGCCGGCTCCCGATCTCTGGTACCAGGGCGCCCAGCTCGGCCTGTTCATCGGCTCGTTCTGGATCCACGGGCTCGGCGACCGGCGCTGGCACCATCACAACATGACGGCGCTGCTCCTGAACCTGATGATCGGGCCGATCGCCTATCTGCTGGCACCGGCCGTGGGCCCCTTCATCTTCGAGGCGGGGCCGAACCATGCTGCAACCGTCGCCCAGCACGCGATGTATGCCCAGTTCGAAGATCTGGTCGCACATGGGCCCCACTGGCTCGCCGCCCACGGCGGCCAGTACTTCACCGCCTCGCTCGCCGCGATGCCCTCGCTCCACGTCAGCGCCGCCTGCATTGTCTCCTATTATGCGCTCCGGGCGCGCTCGTGGTTCGCGCCGCTGATGGTCTTCTTCGCGCTCTGGATCTTCATCGATTCGGTCGTGTCCCGCTGGCACTATCTGATCGATCTGCCGCCCGGCATCCTGCTGGCGGCGGTCTCGATCCTGATCGCCAATCGGGTCTGCAGCCCGGGCTTCCTGCCAAGGCTGCAACCGGCGGATCCGGTTCCGGGCTAGAGGATGTCGTCCCGGATGCAGGCCTTCGCGTGCCCGGGTGCGACCTCGCGCAGCTCCGGCACGCGCTCGGCGCAGGCCGGCAACGCGTAGGGGCAGCGGGTCCGGAACACGCACCCCGAGGGCGGATCGATCGGGCTCGGGATGTCGCCCTTGAGCACGATCCGCCCGCGTCTCGTCTTCGGATCCGGGACCGGCACCGCGGACAGCAGCGCTTCGCTATAGGGGTGCTTGGGGTTGCGGCAGAGCTCGCGCGCGGGCGCCACCTCCATCAGCTTGCCGAGATACATGACCGCGACCCGGGTCGAGACGTACTCGACGACCGCGAGGTCATGGGCGATGAACAGAAGGGTCAGGCCGAGCCGCGCCTTGAGCTCGCGCATCAGATTGACGACCTGGGCCTGGATCGAGACGTCGAGCGCCGAGACCGGCTCGTCGGCGACGATGAACTCGGGCTCGACCGCGAGCGCGCGGGCGATCCCGATCCGCTGCCGCTGACCGCCGGAGAACTCGTGCGGATAGCGGCCCATGTGCTCGGGCGCCAGGCCGACCATGCCGAGCAGCTCTGCGACCCGCTCGGCGCGCGCCCGGCGGCCGCGCGCGAGCTTGTGGATCGCGAGCGCCTCACCGACGATCTCGGCCACGGTCATGCGCGGCGACAGGCTGCCGAACGGATCCTGGAAGACGATCTGCATGTCG
>DATAOG010000279.1:0-8694 GCA_036265855.1 Geminicoccaceae bacterium
GCGCCGATCGGCTGGGCGATCGCCGCCGCGCTTGCGATGGGTCTCGTCGTCGGCCTCGTCAACGGCTTCTTCATCACCGTATTCGGCATTCACTCGCTGATCGTGACGCTGGGCGTTGGCACCTTCCTGCACGGCCTGACGCTCTGGATCAGCGATTCGATGACCATCAGCGGCATCGCGCCCGCCCTGATCTACGCCGTGATCGTGACCCGCCTGTTCGGCATCCCGCTCGAGTTCTACTACGCGATCGGGCTGGCGCTCCTGATCTGGTACATCTTCGAGTACACCGCCCTCGGCCGGCGCATCCTGTTCGTCGGCCGCGGCCGCGAGGTCGCGCGGCTGAGCGGCATCGACACCAACCGGGTGCGCCGCGGCTGCCTGATCGCCGCGAGTTTCCTCGGCGCGCTCGCGGGCGTGCTCTATGCAGGCACCCAGGGCGCCGCCGATCCGGTCTCGGGCACGTCCTACCTGCTGCCCGCCTTCGCGGCTGCCTTCCTCGGCTCGACCAGCATCCTGCCCGGGCGCTTCAATCCGTGGGGCTCGACCATCGCGGTCTACTTCCTGGTCACGGGCATCACCGGTCTGGTGTTCCTTGGCTTCAGCTCGTTCATCCAGGACATGTTCTACGGCGGCGCCTTGATCCTGGCCGTCACCCTGTCGCAGCTTGTGCGGGGACGGCAGGAGCAACAGTTCTAAACGATCGGGGGCACACATGAGCGATCTCGCGCGCGATCTCGTGGGCTACGGGCCGAACCCGCCCGACCCTCAATGGCCGGGAGGCGCCCGGCTCGCGGTCAATTTCGTCCTGAATTACGAGGAGGGGTCCGAATACTCGATCGCCAACGGCGATGGCCGCTCGGAGGTCACCCTGACCGAAATACCGGCCTCCCCGGTGCCCGCGGGCGAGCGCGATCTGGCCGCCGAATCGATGTTCGAGTACGGCAGCCGCGTCGGCTTCTGGCGGATCATGCGGGTGTTCGCCGAACGCCAGTTGCCGATGACGATCTTCGGCTGCGCGCTGGCGCTCGAGCGCAATCCGGCCGCCGCGCAGGCGATCGTCGCCGCCGGCCACGACATCTGCTGCCACGGCTGGCGCTGGGTCGAGCACTTCAAGCTCGGCGAGGCCGAGGAGCGACACCACATCAGGCGCGCGATCGAGAGCCTCGAGCACACCGTCGGCCAGCGCCCGCTCGGCTGGTATTGCCGCTATGGGCCGAGCGTCAACACCCGCCGCCTGGTCGTCGAAGAAGGCGGCTTCCTTTACGACAGCGACGCCTATAACGACGACCTTCCCTACTATGTTCGGGAAAACGGCCGGCCGCATCTGGTGGTGCCGTACACGCTGACCAACAACGATATGAAATACGGCACGAACGGTTTCGGCACTGGCGAGGACTTCTTCACTTACTGCCGGGAGGCGTTCGACTTCATGTACGCCGAGGGCGAGAGCCAGCCGAAGATGATGTCGATCGGGATGCACATGCGCCTGCTCGGCCACCCGGGACGCGCCTCGGGCCTCGCGCGGCTCCTCGACCACATGCAGAGCCGGAGCGACGTCTGGATCTGCCGCCGGCTCGAGATCGCGCGCCACTGGCTCGCGCAACACCCGCCGGCGGCCTGAGACCATGCGCGAGATCCGCCTCGAGCCCATGACTGCCGAAGCGTTCGCGCCGTTTGGCCAGATGCTGCAGGCGCCGCCGGCCGGCGAACGTCTGAACCTGGTGGCGCAGCTGGAGAACCGGCGACCGGCGGCGCGCGCCCAGCTGACGCTGATCACGGTGCCGGCGCGGGCGCTGCCTCTCGAGATCGCGGAGATGGAAAGGCACGCGCATTCCTCGCAGGCGATCCTGCCGCTCGAGGTCGGCCGGTGGGCGGTGATCGTGGCGCCCAAGGCCGCCGACGGCGGCGCCGATCCGGAGCGCCTGCGCGCGTTCCTGGTGCCGCCCGGCGCCGGCATCAACTATCGCGCCGACACCTGGCACCATCCGGTCGCGGCGCTCGGGCGCGAGGGTCGGTTCGCCGCCTGGATCTGGGTCGACGGCGGCGCGGAGGACGAGGAGTTCCGCCGCCTGCCCCGACCGGTTCTGCTGGCCGAGACCGGCTCTTAGCAATGGGCGCCGGCAAGGCGAGCTGGCACCTCGGACGCGCTTCACGTAAGGTCGCGTCCAATAACTCCAGGGAGAGAGATCGATGCACCAGGGAAAGATCGGGACGAGAACGTGGGGCGCCGTGGCTGCGGTCGCGGGCGTCGTGGTCGGCTGTTGCCTGGCAGGCATCGCCGCGAGCGCGGCCGATCTCTACACGCCGGCCGCTCCCGAGCCCGGCACCGACATCCCGGCCGCGTCGGTGAAGTTCGGCATGCGGCCCTACGCCGACAACACGTTCTACATCATCGCCATGAAGAAGGGCTGGTTCCACGAGGTCGGCATCAAGATCCTGCCGGAGCCGGAAGGTCTCAAGGTCACCGACAACAACGTGATCGCGCTGCTGCTCAACGGTCAGCTCGACATGTCGAGCCAGTATTGCCCGTTGCTGCTGCCGACCTACAAGACTTCGAACAAGCTGAAGTGTGTCGCCTTCACCGACAACTTTCTGGGTACGGCGATTCTCGCCAACCCGACGCTGAAGCTGAAATCGTTCAAGGACTACATCAAGGATGGGAAGTCGTTCGACGAGGCGATCAAGGCGGCGCTCGCGCCGATGCAGGGCAAGACGCTGACGGGGTCGCCGGTGCTGAGCAAGCGGCCGTTCGAGGACATCGTCGCGCAGTTCTCAGGGGTCAAATGGAATCTCGAGCTGATGGACGATGCCAAGGCGCTGGTGCTCGCCAAGGCGGGCCGGATCAGTTTCGCTGACCCGGAGGGCGCGCCGATCGTCTACACGCTGATGCAGGCCGGCTGGACCGACCTGATCGACATCGGCGATCTCTACGAGCACGGGCCGGGCGGCGTCGATTCGCCGGTCGAGAAGCTGGTCGCGAACGTGGGCATCGCCGGCAATGCCGATTTCGTCAACGCCAACCAGAACACCGTGTTGCGATTCCTGTCGGTGGTCTGGCGGACGATCGCCGCGGTCGACAAGGATCCCTCGTTGTTCGATCTCCAGGCGCCCTACCTCAACAGCGTCGCCGGCACCAGCCTGGACGGCAAGGGCGTCGAGGCCACGGTCAAGATCCTGGATCCGTTCTCGCCGTTCGAGTACGGCAAGACCTACTTCGTCGACCAGTCCAGCATTCTTTATTACAAGAACGCGTGGCCGGCGATCATCGGCGACTGGACCGAGAAGGGCCTCGTGCCCAAGGGTACGGTCACCGCCGACGACGTGATCTGGGCGGCGCCGATCTGGCACCAGATGAAGGACTACCAGGCGAAGTCGGACGCGCTGATCAAGCAGCTCGAGGGCAAGAAGCTAGACGGCGATCATCAGAAACTGCTCGACCAGGCCAAGCATCACTTCGAGATCTTCGACTTCCTGGATGCCTACCGCCTGGCCTCGGCCGCCGGTGCCTGAGGTGGCGGGCGGTTGCCGGTCCAACCCGCAGCGATGACGGGCAGTCCCGGCACCGAGGTCGACGCCGGCCGCGGCGGATCGGTGCCGGTCCCCGGTGCGCCGGCCGACGCCGCCGCGCGGTCGGCCGGGGTACGGGAGTGGCGCCTGCCCGCCAACCTCCACGTCGACCCGCTCGGTCTGGTCGGCGTCGTGCTGCTGCTGGTCCTCTGGCAACTCCTGACCTACGTCGTGCCGCTGTTCTCATTGCCGCCGCCGTTGGCGGTCGCCGCCCGGATCGGCGCCGATTTCGTCCTGGCCCCGGAGCTGACGTCCTACGGCCTGCCGGCGACCGGGCTTTGGAGCAGCATCGTGTTCACCGGCTCCAACGTCCTGGTCGCGGTCGCGATCGGCAGCATCGTCGGCACGATCGGTGGCCTGGTCACCGCCCGTTTCGAGCTGGCGCGCGCCGTGCTCGACCCGATCCTGTTGACCATGGGCACGATCCCGATCCTGGTGCTGGCGCCCTTCTTCCTGATCTGGTTCGGCGTCGGTCGGGCGAGCGCGGTCCTGCTGGTCGCGATCTACGTCGCCGTGATTCTCTACGTGTTTGCCCAGCGCGCGGCCGACAATCTCGATCCGGTCTACGAGGAATGGGCGCATACGCTGGGCGCGACGCCGGGGCGCATCGTCCGCAGCATTCTGATCCCGGGCACGGTGCCCCAGATCCTGGGCGGCGTCCGGATCGCGCTCGCCGGCGCCTGGGGGCTGGAGGCGATCGCCGAGCTGCTCGGGGCGCAGTACGGCATCGGCAAGATCGTCCAGGTCCTGGCCGGCGCCACCGACGTCGAGGGCATCTTCGCAGCCCTGTTGGTATTGGGCCTCGCGGCGGTGATCTTCGATGCCCTGGCAGCACTCCTGTTCTCCTATCTCGCCGCGTGGAGCCTCGCGGCACGGACCGGCGAGGCTTAGCGATCCATGCCGATTCAGAGCGATGACGTGGCGATCGTCGCTTCCGGCCTGTCGCGCACCTTCCGGCGCGCCGACGGCCAGACGGTTCAGGCCGTGGCCGATGTCAGCTTCGAGGTCCTGCGTGGCCAGTTCGTCTGTCTGGTCGGACCGTCGGGCTGCGGCAAGACGACCCTTCTGCAGATGATCGCCGGGCTCCTTCTGCCGACCGCGGGCACGCTTCGGGTCGGCGGCGAGATCGTGACGCGCCCGAGCCCCGAGCGCGGGATGGTCTTCCAGAAGGACAGCGTCTTCCCATGGCTGCGGGTGATCGACAACGTCGAGTACGGCCTCGCCTGCCGCGGCATCGCGAAAGCCGAGCGGCGCCGGACCGCGCTGCACTATCTGCAGCGGGTCGGACTGGAGCACGTGGCGCACGCCTGGCCGCGTGAGCTCTCGGGCGGCATGCTGAAGCGGGTCGCGGTGGCTGCGGTGTTCGCCAACGGCGCCGGCGTGCTGCTGCTCGACGAGCCGTTCGGCGCGCTCGACTACGTGACCAAGCGGCAGCTGCACGACGTGCTCCTGACGCTCTGGGGCGAGAGCGAGGGCCAGCAGCGCACGGTCGTGTTCGTCACCCACGACGTCGACGAGGCGATGACGCTCGCCGATCGCATCCTCGTCGTGCTGGACGGCCGGATCGCCGACGACATGGCGATCGCGGTCGGCCGGCCGCGCACCACCGACACGCTGCTCGAGCCCCAGATGGTCCAGGACAAGCACGTCCTGCTGGCGCATCTCGGTCTCGAGCGGCGGCGGCCGGGCGCGCCGGGGATGGCAGCGAGGTAGCCTGCCGATGCCAGCTTTTCTGAAGCGTCACGCCTTGTCCATCCTGGTCCTGCTCGCGATGGCCGGGGTCTGGCAGATCCTGTCGATCGTGTTCACCGCCGAGGCGGTGCCGGGCGAGCCGATGGTGCCCGGCTGGCAGGTGGTGCTCACGCGCACTTTTCTCTCGCTCGCCGACTACTGGGAGGGCGGGCTCGGCGTGCCCTCGGTCGCGGAGGGCGCGCCGCCCAGCTATCTGGCAGCCCTGCTCGCGATCCTCAGCCACTCGCTGGACACCATGGTCCGCCTGTACGCCGGGCTCTTGGTCGGGGGCGTGATCGGGACCGCGCTCGGGCTCGCGGTCTCCTGGTCGCGCTGGAGCCGGCGGCTGGTCGACCTGCCCGTGCAGATCATCCGGACCCTGCCGCTGCTCGCGATGGTGCCCCTGTTCCAGCTCTGGTTCGGGACCTATTTCGTCGGCAAGGTGATCTTCGTCGCCTACGGCGTCGGCGTCATCTTCTTCGCCGGCACGGTCAACGCGGTGCGCAACGTGCCGCAGATCTACATCGACAACGCCCGGACGCTCGGGGCCTCGCGGCTGCGGCTGTACCGCACGGTGATCCTGCCGGCGATCTTCCCCGAGCTCCGCGCGACCATCCTGCTCAGCCTCGGCACCGCCTGGGCGGCGGTCCTCGGCGCCGAATACCTCGGCGCCCAGTCGGGCCTCGGCTACATCATCGTCTACTCCGAGCAGTTCGCCTATCTCGACCGGATGTTCATCGTCGCGCTGCTGTTCGTGATCTACGCCTCGATCAGCTACGCGCTGTTCGACCGGCTGTGCCTGCGCCTGTTGCGCTGGACGCCGCGCGCCGGTCGCGACGTGATCGTCGGCTGAGAAGCATGGCCGGAGCGACCGCCCGCAGCATCGCCGAGGCCGTGAGCGCCGGCCGGCGCAGCGCGGCCGCGGTGATCGAGGAGGCGCTCGGCCGGATCGAGCAGGCCAACCCGGCTCTGAACGCGCTGATCGACCTCGATCCCGAGCGGGTGCGCGCCGATGCCCGGCTGGTCGATGAGCGGGTCGCCGCCGGCGCGGCCCTGCCGCTCGCCGGCGTGCCGGTCGCGATCAAGGACAACATCTGGGTCGCCGGTCGGCGGGTGACCCAGGGCTCCAGGCTGTTCGCGGATTTTTGCGCCCCGGTCGATGCGATCGCGGTCGAGCGGCTGCGCCGCGCCGGCGCCGTGGTCGTGGGCATGGCGAACACGCCGGAATTCGCCGCCAAGGGCAACACCACCAATCGGCTGTTCGGGCCGACCCGCCACCCGCTCGATCCGGGCCTCACGCCCGGCGGCTCTTCGGGCGGCCCGGCGGTCGCGGTCGCCGCGGGCATGGTGCCGCTCGCGCTCGGCACCGATGCCGGCGGCTCGAGCCGGCGGCCGCCCGCGCACGTCGGCGTGGTCGGCTTCAAGCCGTCGTTCGGCGCGATCCCCTACGGGCCGGGGTTCTCCGAGCCGTTCATCGGCCTTTCGGTGATCGCGCCGATCGCGGCGCGCGTCGCCGACGTCGCGCTGGCCTTCGAGGTCATGGCGGGCCCCGATCCGCGCGATCCCGACTCGGTGCCGATCGAAGAGCGAACGCCAGCATCCTCGCGCCCGCTCGAGATCGCCTACAGCCCGCGATTCGGCCTCGACGTGCCGGTCGACCCGGACGTCGCGGCGGCGACCGAGCGCGCGGTCGAGGCGCTCGCCGGCGCCGGGATCGCGGTTGTCCGTCGGGATCCGGTGTGGCCGGCGGCGGCGACCGAGAACGCGCTGATGCCGTTGCAGCAGGCCGGCCTCGCGGCGCTCTACGGCGAGCGCTTCCGCCGCGAGCCGGATCTCTTCGACCCCGATATCGGGGCGCAGATCGAGCGCGGTCTCGGGCTTCGCGGGGTCGAGGTGGCGCAGGCGCTGGCGCTTGGCGTCGAAATCGGCCGGGCGCTCGCCGGCCTGCTGACCGAGGTCGACCTTTTGATCGGCCCGACCACGCCCTGCGTCGCCTGGCCGCTCGAGCGCCTCGGACCCGCAACGATCGGCGGTGCGGCGGTGAGCGCGCGCGGTCACGCGGTGTTCACGCCGCTGTTCAACCACGCCAAGGTGCCAGCGCTCTCGCTGCCGTGCGGGCGCGGGCGCGACAACCTGCCGGTCGGACTCCAGATCATCGCGCGGCGCTGCCGCGACCGCCTCGTGCTCGCCTTCGCGGCGCAGGTGGAGGCGGTCCTCGGCGCGATCGGCAGCCGGGCCGCCGGGTGAGTCGCGGATGCGGATCCTGCTGCTCAATCCGAACACCAGCGCCGGCGTGACCGATCGGATGTGCGCCGTCGCCCGGGCGGTGGCGGCGCCCTCGACCGAGATCGTGCCGCTGACCGCGCCGCGCGGGGTGCCCTACATCGCGACCCGCGCGGAAGCCCTGATCGGCGCCGCGGTCGCGCTCGAGATGCTGGCCGAGGCGCAGGCCGGAATCGACGCGGCGATCGTCGCCGCGTTCGGAGATCCGGGTCTCGGCGGGCTGCGCGAGCTCGCCTCGGTGCCGGTGATCGGGCTGGCCGAAGCGGCGATGCTGACCGCCTGCATGCTCGGCCGCCGGTTCGCGATCGTGAGCTTCGCGCGCGCGCTCGGCCCCTGGTATGAGGAATGCGTCGAATGGCACGGCCTGCGCTCGCGTCTCGCGGCTATCCGCCTGGCCGACGCCGCCTTCGCCTCGGTGACCAGCGTCCAGGACGAGATGGCGGATGCGATCGTCGAGGTCGCGAACCGGGCGGTCGCCGAGGATGGGGCGGACGTCGTCATCCTGGCCGGCGCGCCGCTCGCCGGGCTCGCCGGCAGGATCGCCGACCGGGTCCCGGTGCCGCTGGTCGATGGCGTCGCCGCCGCCGTCCGTCAGGCCGAGACGCTCGTCTGCCTGCGGCCGCGCAAAGCGAGCGCCGGCTCCTATCGCCGACCGGACCCCAAGCCTTCGCAAGGGCTGCCGGGCGCGGTCGCACGCCTTCTCGGCGGCGCAGACCCGAAGGGCTCATAGCGCCGAACGAGGAGAGGGAAAAATCCGGTGCGCGACCCGATCGAGTTCGAGCTGTTCAAGAACGCGATCCTCTCGATCGCCGACGAGATGGCGCTGACGATCGCCCGCACCGCCTATTCGGGCGTGCTCCGGGACAACATGGACTATTCGACCGCGGTCGCGGACGGCGAGGGCCGTCTGGTCGCCCAGGGACTGACGCTCCCTGGCCATCTCGGCTCGATCCCGACCGCGCTCGCGGCGGTCCTGAAGCGCTACGAGGGCGACATCCGGCCGGGCGACGTCTTCATGCTGAACGACCCGTTCGAGGGCGGGATGCACCTGCCGGACATCTTCGTCTTCAGGCCCGTGTTCGCGGATGGCGAACGGCTGGCGTTCGCGGCCAC
>DATAOG010000280.1:0-3410 GCA_036265855.1 Geminicoccaceae bacterium
ACCGGCCGGCGCTCGGCGAGGTCAAAGGCAAGCGGCTGGTCCACCTGCAGTGCCACTTCGGGCTCGATACGATCGCATGGGCCCGGCTCGGAGCGGCCGCGACCGGGGTCGACTTCGCCCCCCGGGCAATCGCGGCGGCGCGCGATCTGGCCGGCCGCGCCGGCCTGCCTGTCCGCTTCGTCGAGGCCGAGCTATACGCGGCTCCCGAAGTGATTGGGGAGCAGTTCGACATCGTCTACACGAGCGGCAGCGCGCTTTGCTGGCTACCCGACATCCGGGGCTGGGCGGCCGTGGTCGGCCGACTGCTCGAGCCGGGCGGAATTTTCTATATCCGAGAAGCCCATCCTGTCCTCTGGTCGCTGGAGGACGAACGGACGGATCGGCAGCTGGTGATCGGCCTGGCCTACTTCGAGACCGCTTCACCCCAGCGCTGGGCGGGCGCGCCGGCCTGGGACCAGGCTCGAGCCGGTCCGGCGCGCCCGCACTACGTCTGGCAGCACGGCCTGGGCGAGGTGGTCACGTCCCTGATCGAGGCCGGCCTCACGATCCAATGGCTCAGGGAGCACCGTACCTGCCTCTGGCAGGCGCTGCCGTTCATGGTCCAGGACGAGGCGGGCTGGTGGCGCCTGCCGGAGCGATCGGAGCGCCTGCCGCTGATGTACTCGATCCGGGCTTGCAAGAGCTAGACCCGCGCCGTCACGCCTCATGGCCGCCAGAACGGCTTGCCCGCCTCGGCCTCGACGTCGACGCGTCCGAGACCGATGTCGTGCAGCATGTGATCGCTGAGCGCCTGCAGCTCCCGGCGCTGGCGCGCCCGCTCGTACCAGGTCAGCAGCAGATCGGCGGCCGCGGTCAGCCAGGGCTGCCGGCTCGAGCCGCCGTGTGGCCGCATGCCCGCGAAGGTCGCGTGGGAGGAGCGGAGACTGATGGTCGACATATGAGTCCCTCTCATGTTCGAAAGCGCCCGAACACTGCAGATAGTCCAGCACTTGCCATTCGACGAACGATGGTTTCTCATGTTCGATATGAGAGTTCCTCATGAGGCTTCCGGATGAGCCGACGGCTGCCGCCGCTCAATGCGCTCCGCGCTTTCGAAGCGGCGGCGCGTCACCTGAGCTTCACCCGGGCGGCCGACGAGCTGCACGTCACCCAGACCGCGATCAGCCACCAGATCAAAGCCCTCGAGGAGCGGCTCGCGGTCCGCCTGTTCCGGCGGCTGCCGCGCGGGCTGCTGCTGACCGAGGAGGCGCAGCGCTACCTGCCGCCGGTTCGCGACGCCTTCGATCAGATCGCCGCCGCGACCGAGCAGCTGGGCGCGGGCGGCTCGAGCGGCCGGCTGACGGTGAGCGTGCTGCCGTCGTTCGCGGCCAAGTGGCTCGTGCCCAGGCTCGGCCGCTTCCGGGCGACGCACCCGGATCTCGATCTCAGGATCAGCGCCTCATCGCAACTGGTTGATTTCGCTCGCGACGACGTCGACATCGCGATCCGGATGGGGCGCGGCCGCTATCCGGGATTGCGGGTCGACCGGCTGTTCGGCGAGAGCATGCTCCCGGTCTGCGCGCCGAAGCTCTTGAGCGGCGCGCATCCGCTCCGCCGGCCCGAGGACCTCCGCGAACACGTGCTGCTGCACGACGACGACCACACCGGCTGGCAGCTCTGGCTCGAGCTGTCGGGCGTCGAGGGGGTGGACCCGACGCGGGGCCCGATCTTCACCGATTCGGCGATGGTCGTGCAGGCGGCGGCCGAAGGCCAGGGTGTGGCGCTCGCTCGGCGCGCGCTCGCGGCCGGCGACCTCGCGGCCGGCCGCCTGGTGCAGCCGTTCGAGGTCAGCCTGCCCCATGACCTCGCCTATTATCTGGTCAGCCCCGAGGCGACCGCCGGGCAGCCCCGGATCAGGGCGTTCCGCGCCTGGCTGCTGGCGGAGGCCGAAGCCGATCCCGCCTCGGGCGCTGCTTGATCGGCCGCGGCAGAGCCCCTAGCCTGCCCGGCGCCGTCCGGGACCACCGCTCGCGAGATCTGCATGTCGTCCGATCTGACCGCGCTGCTGCTCCGGCTCGTGACCGCGGTCGAGCGTCTGGCGCCGCCCTGCCTGCCGGCGGTCGACCTGAAGGCGGCCGACGCCTTCGTCTGGGAGGCGCAGGCGCACGAGCTGCGGCCGGTGGCGACGGTCGCGCACGTGCCGCTGCCGCTCCTGGTCGGGATCGACCGCGTGCGCGACATCCTGCTCGACAACACCCGGCGCTTCGCCGCGGGCCGGCCGGCCAACAACGCGCTGCTCTGGGGCGCCCGCGGCATGGGCAAAAGCTCGTTGATCAAGGCGATTCACGGCCAGATCGATGCCGAGCGGCCGGGCGCGCTGGCGCTGATCGAGATCCATCGCGAGGACGTGGAGAGCCTGCCGCGCCTGCTTCAACGTCTGGCCGCGAGCCAGCGCCGGTGCCTGCTCTTCTGCGATGACCTGAGCTTCGATTCCGGCGATACCACCTACAAGTCGCTCAAGGCCGTGCTCGAGGGCGGGATCGAGGGCAGGCCCGACAATGTGCTCTTTTACGCGACTTCGAACCGCCGCCACCTGATGCCGCGCGAGATGATCGAGAACGAGCGCCAGAGCGCGATCCACCCCGGCGAGGCGGTCGAGGAGAAGGTCTCGCTGTCGGACCGCTTCGGGCTGTGGCTGGGCTTCCACCCCTGCTCCCAGGAAGACTATCTGGCAATGGTCCAGGGCTACGTCGGCCATTTCGGGGTCGAGATCGACCCGGCCCGGCTCCGGCGCGAGGCGCTGGAATGGGCTCAGACCAGGGGCGCCCGCTCCGGCCGGGTCGCCTGGCAATACGTCCAGGATCTGCTCGGGCGCGAGGGCTAGCGGCGCGCGGCTTAGCCCGCCTGCCGCGAGGCGTCTGCGCCGGTCGGAGTTCGCGTCGGTCATCGAGCGCAGCAGCATAGACGGCCTGCTGACGGGAGCCGGGCGCGAGCGCAAGCCAGGGAGCGTGACCGCCGCTCGCGCGGCGGCGCTCTCAATCTGCTCATGACGCTGCACTCGCCAGTGTTCGCTACAGCGAAAACCAAGGAAGAGCGAGGTAAACGCAGGCGATCATCGCTGCCCGCGGTAGCCAGGCGGCTCAGCCTCTTGACGTTCTGGTCGATCTGGCGTTCCCATCGGTCGCATTATGAGCACCAGACGCCCGACCTTCCTGGCCCACGCCCGCGAAGACAAAGGGCAGGTGCGAGAGCTCTACGCCGACCTCAAGGCCAGCGGTCTCGATCCATGGCTGGACGAGATCGACCTGATGCCGGGCCAGATCTGGAAGCAGGAGATCCCGAAGGCGATCCGCCAAGCTGGGGTGCTTCTGGCGTGTTTGTCGAGCCGATCCGTCGGCAAGGTCGGCTACGTCCAGAACGAGTTCCGGCTA
>DATAOG010000281.1:0-2167 GCA_036265855.1 Geminicoccaceae bacterium
ATCGCCGCTCTCGAACCGGGAGCGGAACGAATACGGACCCGACCAGGCGCCGCTGCCCAGGCTCACCCGTCCCTGGCCCGAACGCAGGTCGCCCTGCCACTCGGCTTCGGCCTTGCGCGCAACCATGACCTCTCCCCCTGACATGGCCGATGAGCGGGAGCATCCCCGTGGTGCAGAACCTAGAATGGCGTACATGGCGTGCAAGGGACGGGGCCGCAGATTCGAGCAGGCTCCGCGCAGGAGGGGCGCGGCCCGCCTCTGGTGCTCGCGATGTTCACCGGCCGCAAGCGGGCCGAGATGGAGTGAGCGTTCACGGCTCGCGCCGGCGCGCGATCACCTTGCCGTGGACGTGCGGCTCGAGCGCCTCGGTCGGGCCGCCGGAGCGCACCGGCCGGGGCGCGTGCCGGCCGAGGCAGAGCAGCCGGTCGTACATCAAGATCGCGCCTGCGGCCGCGAGATTGATGCAAAAGCGGGTCGGGATTTTCACGACATGGTCGCAGCGCGCGACCATGGCCGGCGACAGCGAGCTGCGCTCGGGCCCGAACACGTAGGCGG
This sequence comes from Geminicoccaceae bacterium, assembly GCA_036265855.1. GTDB lineage: Bacteria > Pseudomonadota > Alphaproteobacteria > Geminicoccales > Geminicoccaceae > DATAOG01. Next base: position 556 of record DATAOG010000281.1, read on the forward strand.
CGTTCAGCGGGTGGCGAAAGCTCGGCAGATCGATCGCCGCGTCCAGAAGCTCGACCCCGATCAGCCGACAGCGGCCCGGCAGCACCAGGTCCGCGACGCTTGCGAACCGGTAGAGCGGCAGCTGAAGCTCGGCCCGCGATGTGTCCGAGAGCGCGCCCGCGACCGTGTAGTGGGCATCGACCAGAAACACAAAGCTGGCGCCGAAAGCGTGCGCCGAACGGATCAGGTTGCCGAGGTTCATCGGCTTGCTGATGCCCTCGGCGCCGATCCCGAAATAGCCGCGCATGGCCTTTCCTAGCGTCTCGGGAGAGCCCCGGCCAGAGCGTTGGGCAGGCTTCCAGGGCGGCGCCCGGCCGGCTAGACTGGCGCCGGGAGGACGACGAGCGATGCGCGCGATCGTCTGCCGGGAGCTCATAGGACCGGACGGGCTCACGCTCGAGGACTGGCCGGTGCCGGAGCCCGGGCCGGGCGAGGTCCGGATCCGGGTCCGCGCGGCGGGGCTGAACTTCGCCGACACGCTGATCATCAAGGGCCAGTATCAGGACAAGCCGCCGCTGCCGTTCGTGCCCGGGATCGAGATCGCCGGCCAGATCGAGCAGCGCGGCGAGGGCGTGGCCGGCTTCCTGCCGGGCGACCGGGTCATGGCGACCCTGGATCGCGGCGGCTTCGCCGAGGAGGCGGTGACCGCCGCCAGCAACGTCGTGCCGCTGCCCGATTCGATCGACTACATCACCGCCGCCGGCTTCGCGATCGCCTACGGCACGGCCTATGGCGCGCTGGTCTGGGCCGGCCGGCTGCGGGCCGGCGAGACCCTGCTCGTGCATGGCGCCGCGGGCGGCGTCGGCCTCGCTGCGGTCGAGTGCGGGCTCGCGCTCGGCGCCCGGGTGATCGCGAGCGCGCGCGGCCGTGAGCATCTCGAAGTCGCCCGCGAGCATGGCGCGGGCGACCTGATCGACACCGCGAGCGAGGACGTGCGGGCGCGGATCAGGGAGCTGACCGAGGGCCGCGGCGCGGATGTCGTCTTCGATCCGATCGGCGGCGAGCTGTTCACCGCGTCGCTGCGCAGCATCGCCTGGGAGGGGCGGCTGCTCGTGATCGGCTTCGCGAGCGGGCAGATTCCGCAGATCCCGGCCAATCTGCTGCTGGTCAAGAACGCCGCCGCGATCGGGTTTTACTGGGGCAGCTATCGGCGGCACGACCCGGCCCGCGTGCACGCCGCGTTTCGCGAGCTGCTGGGCTGGCACGCGGAGCAGCGGGTCCGGCCGCACGTCTCGGAAATCCATCCGCTGAGCGAGGCGAGGAGCGCGCTCGCGCGGCTGCTCGCGCGCCAGAGCACCGGCAAGATCGTGCTGACCATCGACGAGAGGGCCTGAGGAGGCGGCGATGACCGGGCACATGATCGTGGTCCAGGGCGACATCACCAGGCAGGCGGTCGACGCGATCGTCAATGCCGCCAACGAGCGGCTGCTCGGCGGCGGCGGGGTCGACGGCGCGATCCACCAGGCCGCCGGACCCGAGCTCCTGCAAGAGTGTCGAAAGATCGGCGGCTGCCCGACCGGCGAGGCGCGGATCACCCGGGGCTACCGGCTGCCGGCGCGCCACGTGATCCACA
>DATAOG010000282.1:0-6134 GCA_036265855.1 Geminicoccaceae bacterium
CCCGGACCGGTCATCACCGTGCCGGCCGGCATCAGCCCGTAGAGCTTGTACAGCTTCAGGAGCTGGATCGGCAGATAGCCCTGCAGGAACTGCTGCTGATCGATCGCGAACATCATCTTGCCATCAGCGATCGCCTGGAGGACCCCCGGCGACAGGTCGAAGGTGGCGAACTTGACCTTGTCCAGCATCTGGGCGTCCTCGAGCGCCGCCATCGTCGGCTCGGCGGCCGCGGGACCGAGCGTAAGCACCCCGTTGGTGTCCGGGTTGGCGCTCAGGTTCGCCTTGACCGCGTTACCGATCTCGGTCGGGTCCATGCTGACCGCGAGCACGCTGACCTTGCCGCCCTGGAGGCCGTCGGTGAAGCCCTTGCAGCGGAGGTCGAGCGCGACGTTACCGACCTCCTGATTGACGCAGATGGCCTTGGTGACGCCCGCCGCCTTCATCTTCTTGCCGGCGCCAAGGCCTGCCTCGTACTCGGTCTGGCCGACGTGCACGGCCACCCCCAACGCCTCGCGGACGTCGGAGCCGGAGTTCATCGAGACGACCGGGATGCCAGACGCGACCGCGTTCTTGATCGAATCGCCGAGCGCCTCGGCGTCGGGGATCGAGACCACGAGCCCGTCCGGCTTGGAGGCGACCGCGGCATCGATCAGCTGCGCCATCTGCGGCATGTTGTACGTATCGGGAGCATTGTATTCGACGGTCACGCCCAAATCCTTGGCCGCCTTATCGACCCCGTTCTTGACCACCGACCAGAAAGGGTCGGAGGCTTGGCCGTGGGTCACGACGACGAAGCGCATGTTCTGGGCCATCGCCGGGCTGGCGAAGCCGAGCGCAGCCGCAATGACGGCCGCGGTTGCAAGTTTGCTGGTCACCGCCTGTACTCCCTGAGCTGGTTCTGGTTCTAACGTAAGGGGTAGCGCCGGATCGGGCCCTTGCCAACTGTGAATCCGCCGGGCCGACGGCCGCCGGTGCGAGCTTCGGTCTTGCCAGGCGGGGCGTCGATCCTCAGGATGGCTTGCATGCGGCTAAAACCGCACGAGATCCAAGCAATCAGGCGGGCGGCGTCGGCGGTGTTCGGCGCGAGCACGAGCATCCGCGTCTTCGGCTCGCGGGTTCATGACGATGTCCTTGGCGGCGACCTCGACCTCCACCTCGAGGTCGAGCCCGGCAGGGCCAATCTCGCCAACGAGATGCAGTTTCGCGGTCTGATCGAGCGCCCGCTGGACGAACTCAAGGTCGACATCGTGATGCACGAGCGCGGCCGGCCGCTCGGGCCGATCGATCAGATCGCGATCCGCGATGGCATCCTGCTGTGAGCGCGCCCGAGCCCGCCTTGCTGCGCCGGGGCCTGGTCGCGGCGGAGCGCTCGCGGCGCGCCTGCGACGATCGCTGAGCCGGCTGGAGGCGCTGTTCCCGATCGATGCCGCCGGTCTGCATAGCCTTGAGCCGCGGCGTCAGGACGACATCGACGCTTTTCTCAAGCGTTTCGAGCAGCTGGTGCTGACGCTACAGGATCAGGTCTTTATCGGCCTGGCGATCCGCGAGGGCGAGGAGCCTCGTGAGCTGTCAAGGCGCGATCTGGCCGAGCTGATGGAGCGCCTACGGGCGATCCCGTCGGCCGATCAGTTCCGGAGCTTCGTCGGTATCCGCAATCGCCTCGCCCACCTCTATCCCGAGGAGCCGGACCGGCAGGCAGCCAACCTGAATGCCGCCTTCGAGGCCGCGCCCGGGCTGCTGGAGGCCGCGCGGCAGGCCGCTGCTCGCGCCGGATCGCGAATCGGATAGCCGTCAGTCGGCGAGCCGGGTGCCGATCTTGACTTCGCTGGTCAGGGTCCGATGCACCGGGAATTGGTCGGCGCTCTCGAGCAGGCGCTGGCGCGCGGCACCATCGAAGCGCGTCCTTCGAACTCCCGCTGCGCTGGATCGAGCGTGCCCTCTCTCGTTTCGCAGTCGGCGCATTCCTCGGCGCGGTCCCGCCTCCGGCTGACGCGCGCGGCGGCGAAGCTGTCCATGGAGCGGTGAGCGAACAGCGCAAAGGCATGCGGCCGTCCGGCCAGTCGAGCCGGGCGGCCAACTCCTCGCCCGTGGCACTGTGAACGTGTTCTTCTCGCTTCCGGCGGCCATGCTGGTTCTCGGCGCTGACTTCGCGCGGCATCGGCTATCTTGGCGCGAGCCCGGTCCCTTGGCAGCAGCAGATCGTCCTGCATGGCCCACGCGATCCGCCTCCGCCTCGCGCTGTTCTACGGCGCGAGCTTCGCCGCGATCGGCGTCTCGCTGCCCTATTGGCCGGTCTGGCTGGCCGCGCAGGGTCTGGCGCCGTCCGAGATCGGCCTGCTGCTCGCCGCCAACGTCTGGCCGCGGGTCCTGACCAGCGTCGCGATCCCGCACGCCGCCGATCGCCTCGGCCGGCGCCGCCCGCTGATGCTGCTCCTGGCCGGCATCACGGTGATCGGGATCGGGCTGTTCGCGTTCGCGCACGAGCTCTGGGCCTTCCTGCTGCTCAGCCTGGTCACCGGTGCGACCTGGGCCGCGATCCTGCCGCTCGGCGAGGCCCTGGCGCTCCAGGAGCTGAAGCCGCGCGGCATCGGCTATGGACCGGTCCGGCTCTGGGGCTCGGTCACCTTCATCCTGACATCGGTCGGGGGCGGGTGGTGGATCGGGCGACGCGGCCCGGGAAGCGTGCTCGCGCTGTTGCTGGCGTTGCTCTTGCTGAACCTGCTTGCCTGTGTGCAGCTGCCGGAAGTTCGCGCGCGCGACCGGCCGCGCGAGCCGCCGCGTCTGGCGGAGCTGCTGCGCCTGCCGGGCCTGGTCGGCCTCGTGTTCGCCGCCGGGCTTATCCAGGCAAGCCATGCGCTCTACTACGGCTTTGCCAGCCTGCACTGGCGCGCGGCCGGTCTCGGCGACGCAGTGATCGGGTGGCTTTGGGCCGAAGGCGTGGTCGCCGAGATCCTGCTGTTCGCGGCCGCGGGCCCGGTGCTGCACAGGTTGCCCCCGCTGCGCCTGCTGACGCTCGCCGGCGGCCTGGCGGCCCTGCGCTGGTGCCTCACCGCGGCCGGCACGGACGTTGCGCTGCTGATCCCGGCCCAGGCGCTTCACGGCGCGAGCTTCGGTGCCGTGCATCTCGCGGTCATGCACCAGCTGCGCGATCGGGTGCCGTCGGGACTGCTCGCGAGCGCCCAGGGCGTCTACGCGGCGATCGGCGGCGCGTTCCTGATGGGCTTGGTGACCCCCGTTGCCGGCTGGCTCTATGCGGGCATCCGCGGCCGCGCGTTCTTCGCCATGGCGGGCCTCGCGCTCGCCGGCACCGGCCTGGCGGCGATGCTCGCGCGCGGCGACCGGCCGGCAGGCCGGTCGGGTTGATCTGGGGCTGGACCCGGATCCCCGGCGTCGCGCTGGAGCGCCGCATTTAAATGGCCCTATTGATGGCGCGAAAGCGGCCCTTTTGTGAGGGCCAGTCGGCTCTCTAGTTTGCTGCCGGAACTGAGATGGGAGCCCGGAATGGCGGAACGTGCCCAGCCGACCGCGAAGACGCGCGTGAGGCGCCTGCCCAAGCGCGGCCACTACGATCGGCCGACCGTGCACGCGGTGCTCGACGCCGGGGTGATCTGCCACGTCGGGTACGCAATCGACGGCCAGCCATACGTGACGCCGACCTCCTACTGGCGGGCGGGCGAGCGCCTCTACTGGCACGGCTCGTCGGCGAGCCGGATGCTCCGCCATCTGAAGCAGGGGGTGCCCGCCTGCGTCGCGGTCACTCAGGTCGACGGCTTCGTGCTCGCCCGCTCGGGCTTCCATCACTCGGTCAACTACCGCTCGGTGATGGCGTTCGGGATCGCGCAGCTGGTCCCTGACACGGAGAAGGCCGCCGTGCTCGAGGAGTTCGTCGAGCGCCTGTTTCCCGGGCGCTGGCGGGAGCTGAGGCCGCCGACCCGGCAGGAGCTGAAGGCGACGACCGTGCTCTGGATGGAGCTCGACGAGGTCTCGGCCAAGATCCGGACCGGGCCGCCGGTCGACGACGAGGAGGACTACGCGCTGCCGGTCTGGGCGGGCGTGCTGCCGCTCGGGATCAGGATGGGCACACCCGAGCCCGACCCGCGGCTTGGATCAGGGATGGCGGTGCCAGCCTATTTCCGGAATGTCGCCAGACTGCTGGGCGGCGCGACGTCGGAGAAATCGCAGGCGCAGCGTCCCGCCGCCTGAGCGTCATCGGGTCCAGGGGCGATCGCCCCGCGCCGCGCGCACGCTCGAGATATCGATTCCGTCGGCACCGACCCGGAGCGCGATGCCGCCGCTCGGGCGCAGCGCTTCGGGGCCGATCAGGGGCGTGCCGTTGCGGCAGCGCTCCGCGCGCGGGTAGCTGATCACGAGATCGGCACGCGTGCAGTCGGTCTCCAGCGCGTCGGGCCGCCGCGCCAGCGCGACCCGCTTGCCGTGGCGGCTCAGCAGGCAGCCCTCGGCATCGCACGCCAGCCCGTTCTGCGCGCCCTGGCCGGCGGCCGGCCAGCCCGCGGCCTGGACCTGACCTGCGCTCTCCAGCCAGCTGTCGGTGATCCAGCGGTCCCGCTTCCAGGGCGACAGCGCGAGCCGGCCGTCGTCGAGCCGGACGGCGAGGATCTGGCCGCGGCTGTCGACCAGGATGTCGGGCGGCCGCGCAACCAGCATCAAGCCGATCCCGAGCGCTACCCCGAGCAGCCCGAATCGGCGCCAGGAAGTGCGCCAGAGACACAGCCACAGCCCACCGAGCACGGTCGCCACCAGCGCGACGAGCGGCGGCCGGGGCACCGCGAGCGCCGCGCCCGGCAGCTCGGCCACAAACGCAGCCGCGGCGATGATCACCTCAATTCCCCGGCCCATTAGGGCGAAGCATGGGCCGCCGAGTCCAATGGGGATCAGGAGCATGCCGAGCATTCCCCAGGGCATGACCCAGATCGCAGTGAGCGGCACCGCGATCAAGTTGGTCACGACGCCGTAGGTTGGGAACCGGCTGAAGTGGTAGATCGAGAACGGCGTCGTAGCCGCGCTCGCGACAACCGTCGTCAGAGCGATCCCCGCCACGTACATCAGCAGACGCCAGTCGAGACCCGCCGCGCCAGACGGGTGGCGCCCGATCCCAGTTTCGTATGTGGCGATCAGAGCGACCACGGCGCCGAAAGACATCTGGAAGGAAGCGCCGAGCAGGCTTTCCGGGCGCAGCAGCAGCACCGCGAGCGCCGCCCAGGCGACCAGCCGCATGGAGATCGGATTCCGGTCGACCATGATCGCGACCAAAGCGAGCGCGCTCATCGCGAAGGAGCGCTGGATCGGGACGCTGCCGCTGCCCGAAACGGTGCCGCCGGAGATCAGCAGGTAGCCGCAGATGCCCAGCAGAGCGATCAGAGCCGCAAGCTTCTTGGCGGGCAGGCGGAGAGCAAGTGGGGGCGCCAGCGCCAAGCCGATCCGCACGGCAAACAGCAGCGTGCCGGCGACGATTGCCATATGCAGCCCCGAGATCGAGATCAGATGGGCGATGCCGGCAATCGCCCACTCGTCCCAGATGCGATCGGGGAGCGCACCACGCAGGCCGGTCAGGAGCGCGACCCCGATCGCGCCGGCCGCCCCCGGCACCGCAACGACGATCTCGTGCGCGATCGTCTGGCGCAAGGCCGCCAGGCCAAGCGACCAGCCCCGACGATCGGCGCGGGAGAGCAGTTCCGGCGCGACCAGGGCATAGCCCACCGCACCGAGCCCTTCGAACCAGGCTTGGCGTGCGAAGTCGAAACCGTGCGGCTCGACCGGCGGCGACGGCGCCATGAGATGCGCGCGCAACCGGACCCGATCGCCCGGCTCAAAGGACGGCTCCGCGCGGCGTGTGCTGACCCTGATGCGAGCCGGGGTCGCGCTCGCCGCGATGCCCTCGATACTTGGCTCCCCCAGCAGAAGGCGCTGACCCCGGGTGCCATCCTCAACAAGCAGGACCGTCGCCTCGAGCTGGTAGGCGCCGCGCCGCTCCAAGACCGGTGCCGCGACCAGATGGCTGCGGACCGACCCGGCGGCGAAGCCGAGCACGAACCAGACGGCGAGCTCGGCCGCGACCGGACGCCCGCCTCGCCAGCGCAGGCCCACCGCAGCCGCGGGCGCGAGCAGGGCGATCG
>DATAOG010000283.1:0-1643 GCA_036265855.1 Geminicoccaceae bacterium
CTCCTCAACCGATCGCCGTGTCTCGCGCCCAGCATCTGGCCGACCATGCCGCCCATCGACAGGCCGCAGAAATGTGCCCGGTCGATCCCGAGCGCATCGAGCAGCCCGAGCGCGTCCTGGGCCAGCAGCTCGATCGTGTAAAGGCCTTTGGGTGCCGAGCTCCGGCCGTGGCCGCGGCTGTCGTAGCGCAGCACCCGATAGCGCTGGGTCAGCGCCTGCAGCTGCGGGTCCCACATCTCGAGCCGGGTGCCGAGCGAGTTGCTGAGCAGCACCACCGGCGCCTGGTTCGGTCCGCTCACCTCGTAGTGGATCGTGATGCCGTTGGCCTGGGTTTCCGGCATGCTCACTCCTCGCCTGAGTGATCGGCCAGCACGCGATCGACGAACGCGCCGGCGAGCCCGGTATAGTGCTCAGGATCGAGCAACTGCCGCAAGCGTTCCGGCGTCAGGTGGGCGGCCACATCGGCATTGCCGGCAAGCACTTCGGACAGGTCCAGGTCGCGCTCGACCGCCTGGCGGCAGGCCGCGGCGACCAGGTGATGGGCCGGCTCGCGGCCGAGCGCCGGGGCGAGCGCCATCATCACCGCTTCGGCCGAGATCAGGCCGCGGGTGAGATCGAGATTGCGCCGCATGCGCGCCGGGTCGACCTCGAGCCCGTCCAGGATCGCCCGCGTGTGATGCAGGGCGCCCGCGGTCAGCGCGAAGGCCTGCGGCAACGCGATCCACTCGGCATGCCAGGGGCCGGTCGCGCGCTCGTGGTCCACGAGCATCGCATCCAGCATGACCGGCACGAGCTGGCGGACGTTCCTGGCCGCGGCCAGGACGAACTCGCAGGCGATCGGGTTGCGCTTCTGCGGCATCGTGCTGCTGCCGCCGCGTCCGGGCAGATAGGGTTCGCGGGCCTCGTCGACCTCGGTCTGCATCAAGAGCGCGACGTCGGTCGCGATCTTGCCGAGGCAGCCCGTGAGCACGCCGAGGAACGCCGCCACCTCGGCGAGAGGGTCGCGGCCGACGTGCCAGGCGACCGGCGGCACCCGCAGCCGCAGCTCGTCCGCCAGCGTCTCGACGACCTTCAGCCCGTCCTCGCCGAGCGAGGCGAGCGTGCCGACCGCGCCGCCGAACTGGACGAACAGAACCTCCTCCCGCAGCCGGGTGAGCCGGGCGCGCTGGCGCTTGAGCGGCGCGAGCCAGGTCGCGCATTTGAAGCCGAAGGTGATCGGCAGCGCCTGCTGCAGATGGGTGCGGCCGGCCATCGGCAGATCGCGATGGCGCCTGGCAAGCGCGGCGAGCGCCGCCTCGATGCCGGCGAGATCGGCCCCGATCAGCTCGAGCCCGTCCCGGATCTGGAGCACGAGCCCGGTGTCGACGATGTCCTGCGTGGTCGCCCCCCAGTGTACGTAGCGCCCGGCATCGCCTTCGCAGGCTTCGCCCAGCGCCTTGACCAGCGGGACGATCGGGTAACCGATGAGCTCGGTCCCGGCCCCGATCGCGTCCAGATCGAAGCGCCCGACCTCGGCCTTGGCCGCGATCTCGGCAGCCGCCTCGGCCGGAATCAATCCGAGCTTCGCCTGGCCCCTGGCGAGCGCCGCCTCGACGTCGAGCATCCGCTGCAACCGCGCCCGATCGGAGAACACCTGCCGCATC
>DATAOG010000284.1:0-4970 GCA_036265855.1 Geminicoccaceae bacterium
CGCGCAACCGGACCCGATCGCCCGGCTCAAAGGACGGCTCCGCGCGGCGTGTGCTGACCCTGACGCGAGCCGGGGTCGCGCTCGCCGCGATGCCCTCGATACTCAGCTCCCCCAGCAAAAGGCGCTGACCCCCGGGTGCCATCCTCAACAAGCAGGACCGTCGCTTCGAGCTGGTAGGCGCCGCGCCGCTCCAAGACCGGTGCCGCGACCAGATGGCTGCGGACCGATCCGGCGGCGAAGCCGAGCACGATCGTGCCGAGCCCGAACCAGACGGCGAGCTCGGCCGCGACCGGACGCCCGCCTCGCCAGCGCAGGCCCACCGCAGCCGCGGGCGCGAGCAGGGCGATCGGCCCGAGCCACACCGGCGGCTCGATCGGCAGCGCGAAGTAGACCCCGATGCCCAGGCCCAGGCCGAGCGGCAGCCAGAGTATCCAGCGCGTGTTCTCCTCGAGCAGACGGGTCGCAAGCCACGCGCCCAGGCCGGCGCGCGCCTGCCAGAACTCCCAAAGGCGGGCGCGCCCGCCGGCCGGAGTGCCGGGAATGACATGCAGCGGCGGGTGCGCCACGAGACCCTCTGTGCTAGACCTCTGCAAGCCTGAGCAACTCGCAGTCTATCAATCATGAGTGTAGTTACAAGGTTCGCTCCTTCGCCTACAGGTTTCCTGCACATCGGCGGTGCCCGGACCGCTCTGTTCAACTGGCTGTTCGCCCGCCATCACGGCGGCCGATACCTCTTGCGGATCGAGGATACCGACCGCGTGCGCTCGACCGAGGCGGCGATCCAGGCGATCCTGGATGGGCTCGGCTGGCTCAGCCTGCTGGGCGACGAGCTGCCGGTGTTCCAGTCGCAGCGGCAGGCCCGGCATGCCGAGGTCGCCCGCGAGCTGCTCGCGCGGGGCGCCGCCTACTACTGCTACGCCACGCCCGAGGAGCTGCACGAGATGCGCGAAAAGGCGCGCGCCGAGGGCCGCTCGACCAGCTACGACGGCCGCTGGCGCGATCGCGATCCGGCCGAGGCGCCGCCCAGCATCCTGCCGGTGATCCGGCTGAAGGCGCCCCGCGCCGGCGAGACCGTGATCGCCGACCGGGTTCAGGGCGAGGTGAGATTCGACAATGCGCAGCTCGATGACATGGTGCTGCTGCGCTCCGACGGCACGGCGACCTACATGCTCTCGGTCGTGGTCGATGATCACGACATGAGCGTCACCCACGTCATCCGTGGCGACGACCATCTGGTGAACGCCGCCCGCCAGACCCAGCTCTACCGGGCGCTCGAATGGCCGGTGCCGGAGTTCGCGCACATCCCGCTGATTCACGGCGCCGACGGCGCCAAGCTCTCCAAGCGCCATGGCGCGCTCGGGGTCGATGCCTACCGGGAGATGGGCTTTCTGCCCGAGGCACTGCGTAACTACCTGCTGCGACTCGGCTGGAGCCATGGCGACGACGAGATCATCTCGACCGAGCAGGCGATCGCCTGGTTCGACCTCGATGCGGTCGGCAGGGGCGCGGCTCGCTTCGATCTGGCGCGCCTGACCAGCCTCAACGCCCATTATCTGCGCGCGACCGACGACCGCACGCTCGCGCGCCTGATCGCGCCCCGGCTCGAGGCGGAGGGGTTGTCGATCGACGCCCGGGCGCTCGGCCGGCTGGAGGCGGGCATGGCGGGGCTGAAACCGCGCGCGAGCACCCTGGTCGAACTCGCCGCGAGCGCCAGATTCTTTGTTGCAGCGCGGCCGGTGCCACTGTCGGAGCCGGCGGCACGGCTGCTCGAGGGTGGCGGACGCGACCGGTTGGCGGGCTTGATGGCGGTGCTGGGCGCCGTGCCAACCTGGGGTCAGGACGAGCTCGAGGCAGCGGTGCGGGCCTATGCCGAGGCCAAGAACGAGAAGCTCGGTCAGGTCGCGCAGCCGCTGCGGGTGGCGCTCACTGGCTCGACTGCCTCGCCCGGCATCTTCGAGGTGATGGCGGTGCTTGGCCGCGATGAGACGCTGGCCCGGCTCGCCGACGCCGTCGAGGCCCGTAATGCCGCATTGCAACATGGCGATTGATCGGCGGCAGACCGGAATTTACGATCGATGGCAACCGTTCGTTAACCTCGTTCGATCACCACGGGTCAGCCGGGCGGTCGGGATACACGCATGAGGGAGTGGCCATGACCGAATCGACTGTGCAGACCGTCACGCTCGCCGATCATAGCGGAACGTCGACCGAGCTGCCTCTGCTCCCCGGGACGCTCGGGCCGGCGGTGATCGACATCCGCAAACTGTATGCCGATACCGGGCACTTCACTTACGATCCGGGCTACACGTCGACGGCCAGCTGTTCGTCGAAGATCACCTTCATCGACGGCGAGGAAGGCGTTCTTTTGCACCGGGGTTACCGGATCGAGGAGCTCGCGACCCGGAGCGACTTCCTCGAGGTCGCCTATCTGATCCTGTTCGGTGAGCTGCCGAGCGCGGCGCAGAAGGAGAAATTCGTTCGCGGCGTGACCTATCACACGATGGTGCACGAGCAGATCATGTATCTGTTCCGGGGCTTCCGCCGCGATGCCCATCCGATGGCGGTCATGATCGCGGTGGTCGGCGCACTGTCGGCCTTCTACCACGAGGACCTCAACATCGACGATCCGCACAACCGGATGATCGCGAGCTACCGGCTGGTGGCCAAGGTGCCGACGATCGCCGCGATGGCCTTCAAGTATGCCACCGGCCAGCCCTTCATGTACCCGCGCAACGACCTGAAATACGCCGAGAATTTCCTTTACATGATGTTCGGCGTGCCGTGCGAGCCCTACCAGGTCAACCCGGTGCTGGCCAAGGCGCTCGATCGGATCTTCATTCTCCACGCCGATCACGAGCAGAATGCCTCGACCTCGACCGTCCGCCTGGTCGGCTCGACGGGGGCGAGCCCCTACGCCGCGATCGCCGCCGGCATCGCCTCGCTCTGGGGGCCGGCGCACGGCGGCGCCAACGAGGCAGTGGTCAACATGCTGAAAGAGATCGGCTCGATCGAGCGAATCCCGGAGTTCATCGCGCGCGCCAAGGACCGGAGCGATCCGTTCCGGCTGATGGGTTTCGGGCACCGGGTCTACAAGCACTACGACCCGCGCGCCGCGGTCCTGCGCGAGAGCGCCCACGAGGTGCTGGCCGAACTCGGCAAGGCCGACGATCCACTGCTGCCGATCGCGATGGAGCTGGAGAAGATCGCGCTCGAGGACGACTATTTCGTCGAGCGCAAGCTGTTCCCGAACGTCGACTTCTATTCGGGCATCATCCTGCAGGCGATGGGCATCCCGACCTCGATGTTCACCGCGATCTTCGCGCTTGCGCGCACGGTCGGCTGGGCGGCGCAGTGGAACGAGATGGTCGAGGACCCGGAGCAGAAGATCGGCCGCCCGCGCCAGCGCTACACTGGCCCGACCGAGCGCCCCTACGTGGCGATCGACCAGCGCGGCTGAGGCCGATCCGACGATCGGCGTCGGCTGACGAAGGCTCGGCCGCCACTCCCTGCCCGGCGCCGGTAGCGGGCGAACCTAAGATCGCCGGCAGCGGTCGCTCAGGCCCGCTCGACCAGCTCGATCTTGTAGCCGTCCGGGTCCTCGATGAAAGCGATCGGGCGGCCGCCGTGCTTCATCGGCCCGGCCGGTCGCGGGATCTTGACACCCTGCGCCGCGAGCTCGTCGCAGGCCTTGTAGATATCGGGCACCGCGATCGCGATATGGCCGTACGCGGTGCCAAGCTCGTACTTGTGATCGCCCCAGTTATGGGTCAGTTCGATCACCGCGTGATCTTCCTCGTCGCTGTAGCCGACGAACGCAAGCGTGAACTCGCCGCTCGGAAAGTCGGTCTTGCGCAGGAGCCGCATGCCGAGCTTGTTGGTGTAGAAATCGAGCGCCGCATCCAGGTCCCTGACCCGGAGCATCGTGTGCAGCAGGCGGAACTGGTCGGTATTGCTGGTCATCCGATCCTCCTCCTCGGTGGTGCCTCCGCCATGATCTCGAGGACCCGGGCCGCAGCATGCTGGCTCGGCGTCCGGCCGTCGGCGGTCCGCAGACGCGCGACCGCCTCGGCGAGCGCGGCCCGCTGATTCCCGCGGAGCTCGTCGTCCTCGAGCAGCCGCGTCGCGGTCGCAGCGATCCGCTCGGGATGGCAATCCTCCTGCAGCAGCTCCGGCACCGCGGGCCGGCCGAGGATCAGATTGACCAGATTGACGTGCGGCACCTTGATCAGGCGGCGCGCCAGCCAGGCGGTCACCGGGCCTGTGCGGTAGATGGTGATCATCGGCAGACCGGCCAAGGCCGCCTCCAGCGACACCGTGCCGGACGCGGCGATCGCGAGCCAGCTCGCGGCATAGGCGTCGAAGCGCTCGGCCCGATCCTCGAGCACGATTACCGGCAGCTGCCATCTGCGGGCCAGCTTCTTGACCAGCGGCACCAGCTGGGGGAGCGTCGGCAATACCAGCCGGATGCGCGCGAATCGCCGCCAGAGCATAGTGACGGCCTCGCCTAGCAGCGGCAGATGCTGGCTGACCTCGCTCCTCCGGCTGCCCGGAAGCAGACAGATCAGCGGCGCATCGGGCGGCACCTCGTAGCGCCGGCGAAAACGCTCGCCGTCGCCCCGCCGGCCGGCCTCTTCTATGATCGGATGACCGACGAAGCTGCAGGCGAGGCCATGGCGCTCGAAGAACGGCGGCTCGAACGGCAGCAGCGCCAGCAGGTGGTCGACGTCGCCGGCGAGCCGCGCGGCGCGTTCCTGCCGCCAGGCCCAGACCTGGGGAGCGACGTAGTGCAGCCGGAGCAGCGGCAGCCCGGCCAAGCGGCGCTGCAGCCGCAGCGCAAAGCCCGGCGAATCGATGGTCAGCGCGAGCGCCGGTCGCCGGCGTCGGCTCTCGCCCGCGGTGTGACCCAATCGAAGGGCAAGGTGCGGCAGATGGGGCAGAACTTCGGTGAAACCGATCAGCGATAGGTCCTC
>DATAOG010000285.1:0-5677 GCA_036265855.1 Geminicoccaceae bacterium
AATAGTCGGCCCCTGGTTGCCAAATCGTGATCGGCCGCGCGTGCGGCTGTGCGGTGCCGGGTTTCAGGCCGAATTGATCTGAGCGGCTGCCGAGCCCAGGACGCCGGCCTCGGTCAGGCGCGCGATCTCGTCGTCGCGACAGCCGAGCGCGCGGAGGATCTCGGCGGTGTGCTCGCCGAGCGTCGGGGCCGGGCGGCGGAGCGCGCCGGGGGTGGCCGAAAGCCGCGGCACGACGTTGTGCATCGGCAGGCGGCCGGCGTACGCATCGGGCAGCTCGATCAGCACCTCGCGCTCGGTGAGGTAAGGGTCGGCCGCGAGGTCGGCCTCGTCGCAGACCGGGCCGACCGTGACCTCGGCCCGCCCGAAGAACGCGAGCGCCTCCGCCTGCGTGCGCTCCGCGATGAAGGCCGCGACGATGCTCTCGACCGCGTCGCGGTTGCGCAGGCGCTCGGCGTTGGTCCGAAAGCGCGGATCGTCCAGCAGCTCCGGGCGGCCGATCGCCCGGAACAGCCGCTCGGCCATCGCCTGCGTGCCGGTCGAGAGCGCCAGATATCTGCCGTCCCTGGTCCGATAGACGTCGCGCGGCGCCTGAATCGTGCAGCGGCTGCCCATGCGGGGCGTGGTCTCGCCGGTGAGCCTATGCTCGGCGGCCTTGGGCCCGAGCATCGCGAGGATCGGCTCGAGCAGCGCCAGATCGATCACCTGGCCCCGGCCGCCCCGCTCGGCGACCCGGAGCGCGGTCAGCGCGGCGAGCGCGCCGTAGAGCCCGGCGAACGCATCCGCCATCGCGAACGCCGGCAGCACCGGCGGCCGGTCGGCAAAGCCGTTCATCGCGGCGAACCCGGAAAACGCCTCGACCAGCGAGCCGAACCCCGGCTTGTCGCGAAATCGCCCGGTCTGGCCCCAGCCCGAGATCCGGACCACGACGAGCCCGGGGTTGCGCTCGTGCAGCGCCTCGGGCCCGAGGCCCATCTTCTCGAGCGTGCCCGGGCGGTAGTTCTCGACCAGGATGTTCGAGGTTTCGACCAGCCGCAGCAGCAGATCGCGACCGGCCGCCTGGCGCAGATCCAGGCATAAGCTCTTCTTGTTGCGCGCGTAGACCTGCCACCAGAGTGGCACGCCCTGGGTCTGCCAGTGGCGCAGATCGTCGCCGCGCCCGGGCTTCTCGACCTTGATCACATCGGCGCCGAGGTCGGCCAGCACATGCGTGAGAACGTTGCCGGCGACCAGGCGCGAGAGGTCGAGAACCCGCACGTCGTCGAGCGGGCAGACCGCCGCGGGCTGGAACTCCTTGGCGTTCACCGGATCAGCCGGACCTCGGCGTCGAGCGGGAGGCTTGCCCAGCGCGGGTCAGCGGTGATCACGGGCGCGGCGCGTGTCCCGGCAAGCCCGAGGCAGGCGCGGTCGCCGAACGACAGGCCGGCGCTCCGGGTGCCTGAGCGAAGCGCGCCGGCCGCGAGCGCCTGTGCCTGGTCGAACGCGACCACCTCGAGGTCGAGCGCCGCGATCCTGGCGCCGGCGCGCTCGATCGCGAACCCGGCATCGGTCAGGACCGCGATCACCTCGGACCAGTTCACGGCGCTGATGATCGCATCGTCGAGCAGGGCTTCGACGGTCTCGCCGCCCGGCTCCTCGTTGATCAGCGCCAGCACGGCGGAGGCATCGAGCACGACCTCACTCACCGCGGGTCTCGGCGCGGCGCATCTCGAACAGCCGCTCGGTCAGGAGCTCCCCCTCGGGCACGCGCTCCCGGACCATGCGCTGAGCGGCGCGCACCGCCGCCTGCCGGCTCTCGATGCGAATGCCGTCTTCGTCCAGCCGCACGACCAGCGGATCGCCCGCCTTGAGGCCGAGCTGCCTGCGAAACTCGGCCGGAATGACCACGCGACCGTTCTCGCCCAAGCGGGTTCGCACGACCTGCATCTGCCAATTTGCCTTCACGTTGCCAGAGAACCCCAATTATGGCAGCAGAGATCGGGTTTGTCCATTCCCCAATCCCGCAGGCGCGGGCTATTGCCTGGCGGCGGCCCGGGAGTGACAATCGGATCTTCGAAAACTTGCCGCCGCAGGGGGGCCGCACAATGGCAGCACCGCACGGTCTTGCGCAACGCGCGGCCCGGGCCGTCGATCAGGCGCGGCTCTGGCGACGGCACATGGCGATGGCCGAGATCGGTGCGATCGAGGGCAACGGGGTCAACCGGCAGGCGTTGTCGGCCGAGGACATCCGGGCGCGGGCGCTGCTGCTCGGCTGGGCTCGCGCGCGCGGCTATGAGCCCGCGGTCGACGACATCGCGAACCTGTTCATCCGCCGGCCCGGGCGCGATCCGGACGCGGCGCCGCTGCTCGCGGGCTCGCACATGGACAGCCAGCCGACCGGCGGCCGGTTCGATGGCATCTTCGGCGTGCTCGCGGCGCTGGAGGCGCTGGAGGCGCTCGACGATGCCGGGATCGCGAGCGCGCGCCCGATCGACCTGGTCGCATGGACCAACGAGGAGGGCGGCCGCTTCGCGCCGGGCGCCATGGGCTCGGGGGTGTTCGCGGGCCAGCTGCGGCTCGAGGACTGCCTCGGGCACGCCGATGCGGCCGGGGTCCGCTTCGGGGATGCGCTCGCCGAGACGCTCGCCGCGACGCCGGAGCTGCCGCGCCGCCGGTTCGGCTTCGAGGTCGCGGCCTATCTCGAGCCGCACATCGAGCAGGGGCCGCAGCTCGAGGCGGGCGGGCTGCAGATCGGCGTGGTCACCGGCATCCAGGGTGCCCGCTGGTACGAGGTCGAGGTCGCGGGCGAGCCGGCGCACGCCGGCACCGCGCCGCTCGGCGGCCGCAAGGACGCGCTCCGGGCCGCGGTCCGGATGATCGGCGGGCTTGCGGAGCTGATGCAGGACCCGGCCGACCGGGTCCGCTTCACGGTCGGCCGGCTCGAGGTCCAGCCCAACTCGCCGAACACGGTGCCGGCAAGGGTCGCGTTCAGCATCGACTTCCGCCACCCCGAGGCGGCCGTGCTCGAGGCCCGCGGCAGCCGGATCGCGAGCGTCTGCCAGGCGCTCGCCGGGCCGTGCCGGGTCCGGGTCCGGGAAACCTTCAACCGGCCGCCCTGCGTGTTCGCGGAAGGGATCGTGGACACGATCGAGAACGCCGCGCGCGCGCTCGGCATCGGCCACATGCGGCTGCCCTCGGGCGCCTTCCACGACGCCAACTTCATCGCCGAGCATGCGCCCACGGGCATGATCTTCGTGCCCTGCGAGAAGGGCATCAGCCACAGCCCGGCCGAGAACGCCAAGCCCGAGGACCTCGCTGCCGGCACGCGCGTGCTCGCGGCCGCCCTGGTCGAGCTCGCGGGCACGGCGTAGGCCCAAAGCTGGTCATGAAAGCGAGGGAGGAACCTGATGAGGATCACGGTCGTGGGCGCGGGGGCGATGGGCGGGAGCTACGGCGGGCTGCTCGCCGTGGCCGGGCACGAGGTCAGCCTGATCGACGCCTGGCGCGAGCACGTCGAGGCGATCGCGCGCCAGGGCCTGAAGGTCGACGGCGTGCGCGGCGAGCATCGGGTCCGGCTGCCGGCCTCGACCGAGCCGGGATCCGAGGCCTCGGCTGAGGTGGTGATCGTCTTCGTAGACGCCAACAATACGGAAAAGGCCGCGGCGACCGCGCAGCGGCTGCTCGGGCCGGACGGGTTCGCGATCACCTTCCAGAACGGCATCGGCAACGTCGAGAAGCTGCAGGCGGCGCTGGGCAAGGAGCGGGTGCTCGGCGGCTCAAGCATGTGCAGCGCCGCGAGCCGGGGCCCGGGCCACGTCAGCCTCACGCATATGGGCCTCACCTCGGTCGGCGAGACCGACGGCCGGGCGAGCGCCCGCGCCGGGCGCCTGATCGAGGCCCTGCGCGGCGCCGGGTTCGAGGCCGAGCCCGAGCCGAACGTGATGGGCCTGATCTGGCAGAAGTTCGTGGTCAACTGCGCGGTCAACGCGATCTCGGCGACCACCGGCCTGCGCGCCGGCGAGTTCGTCCGCGTGCGCGAGCTCGACGCCTTCCAGGACCGGGTGCTGGAAGAGGTGATGGCGGTGACCCGCGCCAAGGGCATCCGCCTGCCCAACCCGGAGATCGCGGCCAAGATCAAGGCGCAGTGCCGCAAGAAGTTCAACAAGCCCTCGATGCTCCAGCACGTCGAGGCCGGCCGGCGGACCGAGATCGACGTGCTGAACGGCGCGCTGATCCGCGAGGCCAAGGCGCTCGGCCTCGCGACGCCGGCCAACGAGGCGCTGGTCGCGCTGCTCAAGGGGCGCGAGCTGCACCGGCAGCGCGCGGTCCATGAGCCGGATCTCGACTACGACGCGTGGGAAGCGCGGATCGCCCGCGGCGAGGAGGCCTGAGCGGCTCAGGGGCCCGAGGTCGCGCGCACCAGCCCGGAACGGCGCCCGAGCCGTGCCCGGATCGCGGCGCGCAGCGCGTTCGTGTGCCGCTCGAACGCGAGATGGAACAGCCAGGCGAGCGCGAGCGCGATCAGCCCTTCGAGCAGCATGATCGCGAGTGCTGGCAAGGTCACCGCCCGGATCGGCAGCGCGACCCCGTATCCTCGATGGAGCGCGGTCCGCAGCAGATAGATCACCGGTGCATGCGTCAGGTAGAGAGAGTAGGAAAAACCCGCGAGCCGGCGCCCGCTGGCGACCAGGCCCGGGCTTACAAACCAGCGGGGCAGACCCCGGGACTGGACGGCGAGCAGCAGCCCCAGCAGCGCGAGCGCGACCAGATAGTCCCTGATCAGAAACTCAGAGCCATGGCCGGTCTTGGCGACGATCAGGGACAGCAGCAGCAACAGAGCTGCGAGCGCTGGCGGCAGGGGCCAGCGCCAGCCGGCGGCGAGCAGCGCGCCGGCGAGCCAGACCGGCAGATAGGCAAGCGTGTTCTTGTCGTCCCAGGGATCGAACAGCAACAGCGCGCCGACCGCCGCCGCGACCAGCGCGAGCATCGCGCTCCGCAGCCAGAGCCGCGGCGCGGCAACGGCCAGCACCGTCGCCGGCAGCAGCAGATAATACCAGACCTCGTTGTGGATGCTCCAGTACGGGCTGTCGCTGCACAGGATCGGCCAGAACGCCTTGTGCAGGAACAGGAGGTTGGCGATCAGATCGGTCGCGCCCGGAGTGCAGTGCGGCTCGAAGGAAGTCTCGAAATCGCCGAACGCCCGCTGCGAGAGATGAGCCACGAGCGCCGAGAACAGCAGCGCCGGGACCGCGACGATCCAGATCCGGGTGAGCCGGTCGAGCAGATACTCGCCATGCTCGCCGAGCGTCCGCGGCGGCCGCACGACGAACCGCCCGGCGATCAGGACGCCGCTCAGCACGAAGAAGCCGATCACCGCCTGGTGGCCGAGCCCGGTCAAGAAGAAGAACGCCTGGACCGGCAGCGTCTGCGCGCCCGCCACGTCGGAGCCGTAGTCGCCGATCGTGTGCAGACGCAGATGGAACACCAGGACCAGGAACGCCGCGAGCCAGCGGATCTGGTCGAGGAACGTGCTCAGCTCAGGGCTGAGCCACGATCGATCGCCTGGGCAAGCACGCCCCGATGCCGATCCCGCTCGTGATCTCTGAAGCGGCATCGGCCGATCATGATCAATTATCAGTTGCTTTTCAAGCCACGTCCTCTACTGCAAGTCCTCCGGCTCGCCGGTTAAATCACTCCGCGG
>DATAOG010000286.1:0-3677 GCA_036265855.1 Geminicoccaceae bacterium
CTCGACGGTCGTGATCCGGCGGCCCACGACCTGGCCGAGCGGCAGCAGGCAGGCGCAGACCTGAGCGCTGTCGAGCAGCACGGTGCAGGCGCCGCAGTCTCCGGCGTTGCAGCCGACCTTGGTACCGGTCAGGCCGAGGTCGTCGCGCAGCGCCGCGCTGAGCCGCTTGATCGGCGGCGCCTCGATCCGCACCGGCCGGCCATTGACCACGAAGCCGATCGTCTCCGACCCGGCTTGCGGCAGCGCCCGGTCGAGCTCTGCGGCATCGTTCACAGCCGGGCCGCCATCTCGTCCAGGGTCCGGCGCACCAGGGTCAGGGCAACGTCGCTGCGATAGCCGGCACTCGCCCGGACGTCGTCGATCGGGGCGAGCCCGGCCAGGTGCTCGGGCCGGACTCGGGCGCCGAGCCCGGGCCCGCAAGTCGCCCCGGCGAGCGCCCGTTCGGCCTCCGGCAGGCGCCTTGCGACCGGCGCGCAGGCACCGATCGCGATCCCTGCCCTGGCGATCCGTCCGTCGGGCTCGACCTCGAGCGTGGCTCCGACCATCACGATCGAGATCACGAGATAGCGCCGCGCACCGAGCTTCAGGAAATGCCCGCCGGCGCGGGGCGCTTCGGGCTTGGGCACCAGCACCGCGGTCAGCAGCTGATCCGGCCGGCGGGCGGTCCTGCGATTGCCCTGGATGAACTCGGAAAGCGGCAGGTGTTCGACGCGATCGATCGAGGCGAGCTCGACCACGGCATCGAGCGCCAGCAGCGGCGGCACGCCGTCGGCGGCCGGCGAGGCGTTGCAGAGATTGCCGCCGAGCGTGCCGGCGTTCTGAATCTGCTCGCCGCCGACCTCGCGCGCGGCCAGCTGCAGGCCGGCGAACCAAGCGGGCAGATCGGCGCGCGCGATCGCGCTCCACGGGGTCAGCGCGCCGATGCGCCAGCCGTCGTCCTGCTCCTCGATGCCCCTGAGCGCGGAGAGCCCGCTGATGTCGAGGATGTCCTCATCGCACGGTCGGCCGACCCGCGCCGGGTAATAGTCGGTGCCCCCGGCCAGCACAACCCGAGGGGCAACCGCGAGCGCCTCGAGCGCCGCCTCGATCGCCTGCGGCCGGAGGTAGCTTGGCAAGATCGGGCCACCCGCAATCCGTGGTCTGCCCGGCCATCAAGCGCCCGCCGGCCCGACGCGTCAAGCGCGGTCGCGGGCCACCGCGCTTTCCGGCATGACCGGAACCGGACCCGATCAGCGGCTCCCCGATCGGCCGCTGTGGCATGGCACCCGCCGCCGGCGGATCACCAGCGCCCACCAGAGCAGCCAGCCGAGCAGCGCGGCCGCGATCAGCCAGAGCCAGAGGCCGCCGCCCTCGCCCGACCAGAGGCGATCGCCCATCACAACCATCAAACAGGTCAGCGGCAGGATGCCAAGACCGGTCGCCCAGCTGAAGGTCCACCAGGAGATCGCGGTCAGGCCGGCAGCATAGTTGACGAGGTTGAACGAGATCACCGGCACGAGCCGGCTGAACAGGAGCACGCCGCCGCCCTGGCGTGCGGCCCAGCGGTCGATCGCGGCGCGCTGGCGCTCGCCGACCACGGCGTGCACGAACGGCCGGCCGAGCCAGCGCGCGAGCCCGAACGCGAGATAGGCGCCGAGCATGCCGCCGGTCCAAGTGATCAGCGTGCCGAGCACCGGGCCGAACAGCATGCCGTTGGCGATCGCGACGAGCTCTGCCGGGAACGGCACGAAGCTGTGCAAGACCATCAAGAGGATCGCGATCGCGACCCCCCACATGCCGAACGCCTCGATCTGGGCCTCGACCCCCTCGACCGAGAGCTCGAAGCCCGGCAGCGGCATCGCCGCCCCCAGCGCATAGATCCAGACCAGCGCGGTCGCGAGGCCAAGCGCCAGCAACACCGCCGCGGCGAGCCAGATGCGGCGGGGGCGGCCCGTCACGATTGCAGACGCAGGCGAAGGTCCTCGAGCAGCGGGATCTGGCTCTTGAGGATTTTCCTGAGCCCCGCCTCGAGACCGAACCAGCCGGCGCGGTCGATTTCCGGGAACGCGCGCCGCTCGCCCGAGCGCGGCGGCCATTCCATCGTGAAGCGGTTGCTGCGGATGGCCGCCGGGTCGATCTCGGCCGCGATCGCGAATGCGTGCACGAGCTTGCCCCCGGCCTGGCGGATCGGGGCCAGGGCGATGGTCTCGCCGGCCAGGCTCTGGCCGGTCTCCTCCTCGAACTCCCGCCGTGCGGCGGAAAGCGGCGCCTCGTCGGTCCCGATCTCGCCCTTGGCGATCGACCAGGCGCCGTCGTCCTTGCTGGCCCAGAACGGCCCGCCCGGGTGCACCAGGAACACCTCGAGCTGGTCGCCCCGCCAGCGGTAGGGCAACAGACCTGCGCTCACTCTCGCCATCGGCTCCTCGATCGGCTCGGGTCGAAACTGGCAACCCGCAGCCCTCTTCGCAAGACCCGGCGCATCCGGCAGATTGCCGCCTGGGATGCGCACCGAGCTGTTCGATTTCAACCTGCCGCCGGAGCTGATCGCGCAGCGTCCGGCCGAGCCGCGCGATGCCGCCCGGCTGCTGGTGGTCGGCCCAGGGGCGCTCCAGGATCTGCGCATGCGCGACCTTCCGGACCTGCTCGAGCCCGGCGATCTCGCCGTGCTCAACGACACCCGGGTGATTCCCTCGCGTCTGGCCGGCCGGCGCGGCGCCGCCCGGGTCGAGGTCACGCTGCACCAGGCCGTCGACGATGCGAATGCCGGTGGCGAGCCTGGAGAGGTTCAGCCTGCCGGCGCGGCCTGCCGCTGGCGGGCGTTCGCGCGGCCGGCCAAACGGCTTCGGGTCGGCGACCGGGTGCAGTTCGGCGCCGGGCTCGCGGCCGAGGTGCTGGCGAAGACGGGGGACGGCGAGGTGACGCTCGAGTTCGGCGCCACCGCCGAAGCGCTGCTCGAGCGCCTGGAGGTCGCGGGTCAGATGCCGCTGCCGCCCTACATCAAGCGGCCGGCGGGCGGCAATCCGAGGGACCGGCTCGACTATCAGACGCTGTTCGCGCGCCGGCCGGGGGCGGTCGCGGCGCCGACCGCGGCGCTCCATTTCACGCCGGCGCTGATGGCGGCGCTGGCGGTGCGCGGCGTCGACCACGCGTTTTTGACCCTGCACGTCGGCGCCGGCACCTTCTTGCCGGTCAAGGCGGAGGACACGGAGGGCCATCGAATGCACGCCGAGCGTTTCGACCTCGGCCTCGAGACTGTCGCCGCGGTCGAGCGGACGCGGGCGGCCGGCAGGCAGGTCGTCGCGATCGGAACGACCGTGCTGCGCACGCTCGAGGCCGCGGCCGCGAGCGGGGACCTCCAGCCGGCCGCCGGCGAGACGCGGCTGTTCATCACGCCGGGCTACCGCTTCCGGGTCGTCGACCGGCTGCTGACCAACTTCCACCTGCCGCGCTCGACGCTGCTGATGCTGGTGGCGGCGTTCTCCGGCACGGAGCGCATCCTGCAGGCCTACGCCGCCGCGGTGGCGGCCGGCTATCGCTTCTTCAGCTACGGCGACGCCACCCTCCTGGACCGGATCGCATGAGCCCGCTGGAGCTGCACATCGTCGCCCGGGACGGCGCCGCCCGCCTGGGCCAGCTGCGCACCCGTCGGGGAGTGGTCGACACGCCGGCCTTCATGGCCGTCGGCACCCAGGGTACCG